>JBDNHP010000411.1:0-4441 GCA_041688765.1 Flavobacteriales bacterium | reverse complement strand
TTTACCATGAGTAATCCCCTCCCCGATCATAGAATTTATTTACGTCAATGCTTACCTGACTGAGAGCATATTCGATGCCTACAGTTAAAATAGGATCAGAATAAGTGTGCTTCTTCTTGGTGTTGTCAAAAAAGGTACCCTCCGGGCTAACCATAACATAGGACCCCGTCATTGCATCATTATCTTCTGGAACGATATCTAGTTTTTCGTCCATTGCAGAGTGACGAGATAAGTATTCTTGGTATTCAGCATCACTTATTTCAAAAGCGCCTCGGTATTTATCATTTTGTCCATCTACTGGTAGAGCCTTAAAAATTTTCCATCTCAATGGCTCCACTTCGCTGATGAACGATGTCATATCATCCAGATGATTTTGCCTCGAAACAACAGTGTTTATTTTGAGCTTGATACCAGCAGTTTTGGCCTTGTTGCAAAGTCCGGCATAATCTTCCCTTGACATAGATTTGCCTTTCACTACCCTGCCGCTAGATTCATTGCATGCTTCTGTAACACTATCGCAGCTCAGAATTAGCCAATCAAGATTTGTTTTAAAACGTTCCCAATAGACGTCATCCATTAAATTCCAACCATTGGTAACAACCATGGTTGTCATTCCCAAATTTTTGGCTTCTTGTAATAATTCAGGAAGTTTTTTCCATAAGGTAGGTTCTCCTCCGGCGAAAGTTATTTTCCGGAATCCATACTCAGCTAACGCTCGAACAATTTTTAACGCTTGTTCATTGTCCTGAGATACTGCATTGAGATCGTCGAAGGTGGCGAAACAGAATTTGCAACGCATGTTGCATGCTTTCAGCAAGTGAAAGTTTACGGATGGAATGATTGGTATTTTCATACCAATCCCCAATCAACATTTCAGCCAAATGTGTCAGAAAAAAAGATGTTTGTAACCAGTAGGTTACTTTCTGTAACCAGTTGCCCAAAAATCAAAAATCCGGCAGAATGACTTGTAAAAAGTATCACTAACTGCCAGTATTTCTATGCCACTATCCTTGGTATGTATGCTTATGTTTTGATTTGACGACTTGGACTCTACGGCATTAATGTTTAGTATAGTGTCTTTCCTAACCATCAAAAAATCTCTACAATCTATTTCTGTAAGCAAATCTTCCATATTTCGGTTTTTTATAACCACATCTTTAGGATTGTTTTTCAAATGAACGATCTTGTCTCGGGGATCCGCCAATGAATCTGTGACAATTTTTATGATGTCATGTTTATTAATCTTTATGTATCCTTTGGTTGTTTGCACTAACCAAGGGTTCTCAATGGATTGTGATTTAGCAATAATTTCATCAATAGCATTGATTAATTTTTCCTGTCTTAAAGGTTTAACCAGATAATTGAGCGCCTTTTTCTCATAAGAATCAGCAGCATAATCACGGTACGCAGAAACAAATAACACTATTTTATCTCTTAAGCAATCCGATAATTGTAAGCCATCCATATCCTGCATTTCCACATCTAGGAAGAAAATGGACGATCTCAAATTTGGCAGTTCTTCTAAAAGTCGGTTTGGAGAAGTAAAAACACGCTCTACAGTTAAGCGATTATCTTCTTCAATCATAGATTTGAGAAGTTGATTGTTTGAGTCCTCATCATCAATGAGCACGCACCACAGCGTCTTTTTCATGAAGTTCTAATCTAAGCGAAGCTATATATGTACCATTCGAAGCAAAGCCCTCAAGATGGAATTTGCTCGGATATAATTTATTCAATCGCTTAGTAAGCGTTTGTAATCCCAATCCGGAAGGTTCGGATGTTTTGGTATATTTCATTTTGTTCCTAACTGAAAATACAATGGAATGAATATCCACAACAGAAATCTGCACCACTATAAAAGAATCGTCGGAGTCCATATCTCCGTGCTTGAACGCGTTTTCAACAAAACTGGCGGTTATCATTGGAGCCACCAAATGATGCTCAGCAAAGCCGGAGAATTCAGCCAGATCAGTTTTGAGTTCTTTTCTTATTCCAGCTCTCAATTGCAAAACATACAGACCAACATACTGTCGGAGAAAATCCAATTCTTTATCGAGCGAAACAAGGGGCTGAAGAGAATCATACAACATAAAATCCATTATTGCTGATAATCCCATTACGGATTTTTGAGTTCTATTAGCCAAATTCTGAATGGAATTCAGCGTATTTCTGAATGAATGGGGATTAAGAACAAATCGCAAGTTTTCAATTTCCAATCGTTCTATTTCTTTTGTCATCACAAGCATCTTAGCATCCTGTTCAGCAATCAACTCTTGGAGATCCAACAACTGTCTTCTGAGCTGATTATTTTCTGTACTGACGCTCGTAACCTTTTTGTTTGAACGTATAAATAAGATTAGAAAAACTACGAACAAAACGAAGAAGAGTAATGAAATGGTATCTTCCATAGGGTGGTTAATTAGGCAATATATAAATTTTGAACGAACAATTAAAGTAAGATTGATTAGCAATCAAACCATGCCAGACTATACGAAGCACAAATTCGACTGCTTAAATACTATCTCGAAATCTCTCAAAACATTTTTGAAAACCAAATTTTCGAGAGAAATACAAAGTTATCTCAAGAGTTGATTTCGTTAGCAAGGAATATTTTACTGCATAAAAAAGGGTATTCTCAATATGGCACAATTTCTGTAAGGCTGCTTAAACGAAAATTGATTTTTATTATTTAAGGACAATCATAATCATTCCCTTGACCAATAACATTCAATACCAAATAGACTTTTACCTTATAAAAAGACCAGAACTATGGCAACAAAATACTGCGTAGTTTGGGCTGGTCTCAAAACCGGTATTTTCGAAACTTGGTAAGCGTGTAGACAAAAAATCTTTAAGTTTCCAAAGGCAATATATAAGTCTTTCGCGGCTAAAGAGCTTGTCGAAATGGCTTGCCGAAGTCCTAGCAAAGAGTATTTAGGACGACAATTTTTTGTTCCGCAATTGAGTGAGCTAAAACTCGAGTTAATTGGAAATCCAATAAAGGAAAGTATTGCAGTTGACGGAGCTTGGAATACATCCACTGGAGTTGTAGAATATCAAGGTGTGTGAACAAAAACAAAAAAACCATCTTTAAAATCGGACCTTTTGAGGATGGCACTAATAACATAGTTGAGTTTCTAGGAATTGCCTATGCACTTGCATATTGCAAGAAAAAACATATCTTTCTTCCAATATATTCTGACAGTAGAAACGCAATAGGATGGGTCCGAGACAAAGAGGCAAGAACAAACCATGATCGAAGCGATAGAAACAAAAAGCTTTTTGAGCTAGTTTACAGAGCGGTATATTGGCTTAGCGAATACGAAAACGAAATTTTGAAATGGGAAACAAAAGCATGGGGCGAAAATCCGGCTGACTTTGGACGCAAGTAAATTTAAATATTAATACAATACAGCCTTTTCTTACCTAAACTTAGCAATTTTAAAGCATCTTTATCAGCATTTAAATCTACTACACAGTGAATATTCATAAACCTTCTCTGTACACTCTTAATGAATCTCAGCGGGAAGCCGTTGTTAGTGAAGAGCTTCGTATGCTTGTTTTAGCTGGAGCGGGTTCAGGCAAAACTAAAACCCTGTTACAAAAACTAATTTATCTGATCGAAGAAAAAGGAATAAGTCCCTCGCAAATTCTAGCAATTACATTTACAAAAAATGCAACAAACGAAATGATTGATCGCCTTATTATTTCGGCAGATCAATCAGAGGAATACGAAAAGCTTATTATCGATAAGAACATCTCGAAGGAAGAAAAAGACAAAGCTCGTTTGAATTGGCAAAGAAAATTTAAATGGATCGATGGACTTAGTGTTAGAACTTTTCACTCTTTCTGCTATAACGTTCTAAGAAACCACGGAGTTAATGAATTTGACAACAAATTCAAAATTATAGGTAATGAGAAAAAAGCAGAGGAGGATGACTTATCGAAATATATCGCTCCTGAAAACGCTTTTGAAGCGCTTCATAAGCTTATTATATCATCTTGTGAAGACACCAACTTCCTTTTACAACTGAAGCGCTATATACTTGACTTTTTAGTTGATAAAATTCACTTTAACAATTTTCGAGCTACTTCTTCAAATGCCGATGGAAAATTCTTTACTACGCTTGATGGAAAAAGGGTACGATCCAAATCAGAACAATATATAGCCGACTGGCTTTACCGGCATAGCATTAGATATGTTTACGAGCCGCTATTGAATGTGAAGGACTTCGACTTTCGTCCAGATTTCTATATTGAAGATGCAAATTTATATATAGAACATATTAGCAGCAAAAGCTCTCCTACTAAATCTAAAGAGGAACAGTTTAAACATGGGAAACTCCTGCTAGTAAAGACTTATGAAAACATGACCAAGGATTCAGCCTTGTTCAATCATACCTTAGACAGCATCATTAAAAATCGACTTCCTTCAGATTAT
>JBDNHP010000047.1:0-3481 GCA_041688765.1 Flavobacteriales bacterium | reverse complement strand
TTTGCACGTCTTCATCTTCTTCGATCTTTTCTAAGAGTTTTTCTACATCGGCTTGATCTGAAGCACTTAACTCTTTGGTAAGTGTTGGGATTCTCTCAAATCCTGACGAAAGAATTTGTTTCTTGCCTTCTTCCAAATGCTTTTGCAGGGCACCATAACTTTCAAAAGCTGCATAAATTACAATCGCTTCTTCTTCGGCAAACACTTCTTCAGCGCCAAAATCAATTAATTCCAGCTCTAGCTCTTCTACATCCTGTCCTTCTTTGGCGATCCTGAAAAAGCAAACGTGGTTAAACATAAACTCAACCGAGCCTGAAGTTCCCATACTGCCATTGTACTTATTAAAATAGGAACGAATATTAGCTACTGTTCTGTTATTATTATCGGTGGCAGTTTCAACCAAAACAGCAATCCCGTGAGGCCCATAACCTTCAAAAACGGTTTCCTTGTAGTCCGAAGTATCCTTATCTGTTGCGCGCTTAATAGCCCTATCAACGTTATCTTTAGGCATATTAGCATCTTTGGCATTCTGAATCAGAGCCCGCAAACGAGAATTGGAATCAGGATCAGGACCACCCGCTTTTACCGCATTGATAATGTCTTTGGTTATACGTGTAAACGTTTTGGCCATGCTTGCCCAACGCTTAAACTTTCTCGCTTTTCGGAATTCGAATGCTCTTCCCATGATTTCTATTATTAAAAGAGGATAGCTTTTAACAGCGCGCAAGTTAAGGTTTTTCGGATTTTTTATCAATCGAAAATTTTATTGCCCAAATTTTAATATCCTATCTGTAGGATATAGCGTGATGACCTTTTATAAAATAAACAAACTTAACATGAACAAAACAGTCCATTATATGTTTTGTATCTCAATTAAATACAGGATGGAAAATCAACAATAACAGAAAATTGATTTAACGGAATCAAAATTAATCGTAAATTCAAGGCCCAATCCAGAGAATATCCAAATGAGAGTCAAAACCTTTATCACATTGTGTGGAATGATGATCGTTTCATCACTTTATGCACAAAAGCAGATTCAACAGGCAAAATCTTACCTGAAAGAAAACAAAAGCGAACTCGGAATTGCAGATCGAGATATTGAAACTTCCGTAGTTTCTTCCTCTCACATCAGTAATCAAAACGGAGTTGAACACATTTATCTTCAGCAATATTTCAATGGCATTTCAATTCATAATGCCATTTTGAACATTGCCCTTGACGCAAATGGAAAAGTAATAAATGTGGGTAATCGCTTTGTTGGTGGCGTTGAACGATCAGCAAATGGCGCAAATCCTGGGATTTCAGTTTATTCGGCTTTCGAATTGGCATGCACTCACCTGAATTTAAGCCCTGAAGCCGCAGTAAAAGTAATAACTGAACCTTCAGGCGCTGATAAAAGTATGGTGCTTTCAAAAGCAGGTGTTTCATTTGATGATATACCAGCAAAATTGGTTTACCAATCGATACGTCCGGGCGAAGTTAAATTGGCATGGGAATTTGTAATTCGTGAGCGCAGTTCAGAGCATTGGTGGCAAATTCGTGTTGACGCTAATTCTGGAAATTATCTCGATAAAAATGACTGGATAAGCAATTGCAACTGGAAAGGCAATGGCGTTAATACCCACAAACATAGTGGGGCATGTCATTCTACTAATGTAGCAATGCCATCCCCACCGCCTTTCCCAAATACTTACAGCGTTTTTGCAGAACCGGTTGAATCACCGAGTCATGGATCACGCAGCACAGTGGCTATTCCTTGGGCTCCGGCTGTTAGTTCTCCTTATGGCTGGCACGACACCAACGGCGCTGCGGGTGCCGAATTCACCATCACTAGAGGGAATAATGTTTACGCTTCTGAAGACAGGAATGCCGATAACAATGCAGGCTTTAGTCCAGACGGCGGTGCCAATCTCGATTTCGATTTCCCTTTAGATCTCTCTCAAAATCCTATCAACTATCAAGCAGCGGCGATTACCAATTTGTTTTACTGGAATAATCTCATGCACGATGTATGGTACAATTACGGTTTTGATGAAGCCAGCGGGAATTTCCAACAAAACAATTATGGAAATGGAGGCACGGGGTCTGACTACGTAGATGCCGATGCTCAAGATGGTTCAGGAACGAATAATGCTAATTTTGGAACACCTCCAGAAGGCCAGCGTCCTCGTATGCAAATGTTTGAGTGGACCTTTGGTGTTCCTCCAGGTTGTATTGTTAATAATCAAGGCTACAATGCTGCCGGCGCGGGTTTTGGTCCTGCTAATGCGAGTGTAACTGCCGCACTCATTTTGATGAATGATGGCACAGCGCCAAATGCTGATGGCTGTACTCCAGCAGTAAATAATATTGCTGGTAAAATAGTTCTAATTGATCGCGGTATTTGCTCTTTCGTTTCTAAAATTGCTGCTGCTCAGGCATCCGGAGCCGTTGGAGTTATAATAGCAAACAACATCGCAGGTGACCCTCCATTTTTAATGGGCGGGGTTGATCCATCGATCACAATTCCATCAGTAATGGTGAGTTTTACAGATGGAAATATTTTCAAAAATCTATTGATTGGTGGGCCAATTACAGCATCTATTAACCTCACTCCTGCTGTAAATACGGATAGTGACCTTGACAATGGCATCATTGCTCATGAATATGGTCATGGTATTTCTACGCGATTAACAGGTGGTGGGGCAAATGTTGGTTGTCTTTTTAATGAAGAGCAAATGGGTGAAGGCTGGAGCGATTATTTCGGCTTAATGATGACTATTGAAGCAGGTGATGATGGAACTAATCGCAGAGGTATTGGTACTTATGTTTTCGGCGAAACTGTTACCGGTGATGGTATCCGGACCTATCCATATTCCACTGATATGGGAATCAATCCACATACCTACGCCAACATTACATCTGAGGCTGTACCGCACGGTGTAGGATCTGTTTGGTGTGCTATGCTTTGGGAAATGACTTGGTCTTTGATTGACGTTTATGGATTTGACCCCGATTTACATAGCGGAACAGGTGGTAATAATATTGCTATGTTACTTGTAACTGATGCCTTAAAATTACAGCCTTGCAGTCCAGGTTTCGCTGATGGCAGAGATGCTATTTTACTTGCTGATGAAATAAATTTTGCCGGTGCAAATAAATGTTTGATTTGGGAAGCATTCGCTAAACGTGGATTGGGATATAGTGCAGATCAGGGAAGCAGTAATAGCCGCGGTGATGGTGCAGAAGCATTTGATATTTCTCCAGAATGTTTGCTAAGTATAGACAAATCAGGACCATCTGTTGCAGAAGCCGGAAGTACCATTACTTATACGCTAACTATTAGCAACAACACAGGCATTGCCGCTACCGGAGTTGAAATAAACGATATTCTCCCAGCAGAGGTGACTTACGTGAATGGATCTTCTTCTTGCGGAGGTTCACTTATTGGAAATACCCTGAATATACCATTGGCCAATATAGCGGGCGGTGCTACTGT
>JBDNHP010000410.1:0-3969 GCA_041688765.1 Flavobacteriales bacterium | reverse complement strand
ACCATCAGGTGAAAAAGTAGGTGCTCCTTCGTTAAATTCTGTGTTAATTTCAAGAATTGGATTTGAAGCTTGCCAAATATCGTTTTCGAAATTAGAAAGGAAAAAATCTTCTTGTCCGCCTTTTCCATTCTCCACTAATCGGGTATAGAGTAATCGCTTTTGATCAGCAGTTATTCCGGGATAATACTCAGGTGCGGCAGAATTCACTCCTGGCCCTAAATTTTTCGGATCAAATGGCACAGGATTTTTAATCGCGTTTTTGGCGAAAGCACAGGATTCCAAAGCGAGTATTGCTCTATTTCTGGTGTCTTCGCTTCCTGTTTCGTATTTCAAAAAGGAATTCAAAGAAGCCTCTGCTTCTTCGTAGCGAGCTCTGCGAATAAGGAGTTCAGCGTAGTAATAAAAATTATTCGGATAAAAATCAGGATTAATATCGATAGCTGTTTTCATTTCAATCAAAGCCTCATCCAATTGTCGGCGTTCAGAATACAATTGAGCCAACATGATATGTGGTTCAATAAAAATCGGGTCTTTTTTTACAGCCTCTTTAAAAAAGATCATTGCCTGATCCAGTTCAAAAATATTGTAGGCTGCAAGACCTTCCTCATACATTTTAATTGCCTTTTTATCAGCAGATGAGTATTCAATTGGTCCGCGTTGAGCGCATACAAAAAGGCTCAAAAATGAAAGGAGAATGGAAAGTAAAATTTGGTTCATGTGATCGGAATAAACAATAATCAGGCCTAATTTAAACGCTGTAAACCTATGGTAATTATCCAAGCTGAAAACTTCTACAGCATCATTGTGAAGAAATCATGAATACCTTCGCAGCATGATAAAAATTGGTCTGCTTTCAGACACTCATGGCTATCTGGATCCTGCTCTGCAAAAGTTTTTCGCCAATTGCGATGAAATTTGGCATGCCGGTGATGTAGGCGATGTTGAGCTCATTCACACTTTAGAAAAATGGAAACCACTTCGTGTCGTGTTTGGTAATATTGACGGTCGTGAAGTTAGATTGGAAAGTCACAGCGATCTGCTACTTGATGTTGAAGGCTTAAAAGTTTGGATGACCCATATTGCAGGAAGACCAGGCAATTACGCGAAAGGAATCGCAGATCTGTTGAAAATACATAAACCCGGATTATTAATTTGTGGACATAGCCACTTATTATTGGTGCAATCAGACCCTAGATACAAGCATTTATATATGAATCCTGGTGCTGCAGGAAAACATGGATTTCACAAAGTTAGAACTGCACTACGCTTCGAAATTGCAGAAGGAAAACCGAGAAATCTCGAGCTAATGGAGTTAGAACCTCGTTATTGACTATTCGTTGCATAACATTTTGAACGAATCAATCATGGAAACTAAGGATTCCATTTCAGAGCTGAGTGATTGCAATATATACGGAAGGGCAATTCCTGGGCCGAAATAAATTATTTCTTCCCCCTCATTTGCCTGAATTCGGTCCTGAAAATTTCCAACCTGAAGAATTTTACCGTCAGTCAATTTGTATATTTCTTCGAGTTCGTCAATTATTAACTGTTCAGCCGCTACTGCTTCAGTTGTCATTTCTGACCTTTTATTGGCAAATTGTCCTTTGCGTTTGGCAATTGCCGAACCTTGAGCTACCAACTCATCTTCAAAAGAATGCATTTCTTTAATGAATTGTACATTGTATTGATCAAATGTTTGAATGCTGATTCGGTGGAGCATTTTCAAATTTTCAAACTGAGTATGATATTGTTCAACATTTTTTTGCTCAGCATAGAGCTTTTTCAATAAATCATCGTATCTTGATTTCAGGTTCTTTGCCACTTTTGCAGCTTCAGAATTCTTAGGTATTTTGCCGTTTGAATCAAGTGATTTTTCTATAAGCACTTTATCCTGATCAACCCCTCTTCTTTCTTGCTGAATGAAGTCGACATGCACTTTCATACTGTCGAGCAAAATCTGCATTTGAGGATAAGGTTCCAAATCAGCTTTGGAGCATCTTTGTTTTAATTCGGTAAGCATGAGCTTATCACTATGATAAAAACCGAAAGCAGGCTTTTCGATTTGTATCACTGATTCCCACATCTCCATCACCTCCGTCATTTTCTGAGCTCTCAACGAAAAACTAAAAGCTACAAGGCACAAAAACAATGTTAATTTCTTCATAATCAACGCAATCTATCAAGTGAATTCAACAAATCGTGATCGCCTTTAATAGCTCTCAATGCAAGAAAATTGAATAATAAAGCTACGATAGGCATAAAATAAGAGGGCCCATATTGCAATTCCGGAGCTTCTGGAAAATTAGAATGAGCAGCTCTTACCGAGAAAATAACCGCTACAATCATACCAGCAAGCATCAAATAAATGAGTCGGCCTAATTTCAATTGTCTACTTCGATTTTTATATTGAAAGATGTTCCAAAAAATGAGCATTCCAATGGCGGGAATAGCAATAAGCATTCCAATATTTGCTTTACTTTCGATGGAAGTGCCATCCTCACCTTTGAGTCCAAAAGCGTCCAAAATAGCCAAAATAGTATCATAAGAACTAAAAGCAGCAAAGGGGAAAATAAGCATGGACCAAACTGCCAAACCTGCAAGTAGCAAGTAAATAGATTGAATTCGTTGAATCATAAATCGATTAAAATAGGACGCAAATATCGTTAAACTCCGAATTTTTTGGAGAATTAGTTTGATAAGTAAAAAAAACGTAATATTGCAAAGTCGTTCTGACATTACCCTTACGGTAAAATTAAAATTCCCTTTTGCAAATTAGAGATTTCACTCCCTTAGGGGCCAACATTATTTCAAAACAATAACATCCTAACGAATACGTATGTACGATATCCTCGCGCTAAACAACATGAAGGTAAATGAGCTGAGAGACATTGCCAAAGCGCTGAACATTAATAAAACCGAGAAACTCAAAAAGCAGGAGCTCGTTTATAAAATACTCGACGAACAAGCAATCAATCCATCTGCTACAACCAAGCTCGCTGCTATTTCGAAAACTATAGCGGCATCTGCTGACTCTGCTCAGTCGGTTCCCATTATACCGAAATCTGAAGCTGCGCCTATAATTCCAAAAGCACCTCAGAATCCGAATGATCCAAGAAGGGAACAACGTCTTCAGGGTGATAAAAGAGGACCGGATAATCGAGGTCCTCGTGAGAACAAACCTCGTGAAGAAAGACCGAGAGATGAGCGTCCGAGCGAAGATAAACCTCGTGAAGAAAGACCGAGAGATGAGCGTCCGAGCGAAGCTAAACCCCGGGAAGAAAGGCCGAGAGATGAGCGTCCGAGCGAAGCTAAACCCCGGGAAGAAAGGCCGAGAGATGATCGTCCAAGATTTGATGGGCCGGATCGCAGACAAGATTCTCGTCGAGACAGACCAGACAGGCCGGGAGGCCAAGAACGAGGGCCACGTCCTCAACAAGAACGTCCGCCTCATCCGGGACAAGAACAAAAAAGATATCCGGAGCCAAAACAAGAAAAGCCAAACTCTGATTTGTTCAGCGAGTCCGATAATGATGCGCCTTTCAGCCCTGATGTAATTCCGGGAAATGAACCTTCAGTAGAAATGGCAGCTCCACAACCAGTGCCGAATCCTGCAGAAGCGTCGCGTCCACAAGATCCACAGCGTGATCCTAAACGTGATCCGCGCAATGATCGTCAAAACCGTGGTCCTCAGAATCCAAACAATCCCAATAATCCGAATAATCCAAACAATCCCAATAATCCGAATAATCCGAATAATCCCAACAGTCCGAATTATTCGAATAACCCGAATAATCCAAATATTCCGAACAACCCCAATATCCCGAACAACCCCAATAATCCGAATAACCCAAATACCGGACGCCGTGGCGCTCCAGACGAACATGGTTATAATTTTGACGGTCTAATCAGTTCAGAAGGTGTTTTGGAAATGATGCCTGATGGTTACGGATTTTTGAGATCATCCGACTT
>JBDNHP010000046.1:0-3202 GCA_041688765.1 Flavobacteriales bacterium | reverse complement strand
CGACAATTCTCCGGTTGAGTACGATCAACCTTTGTTCCTCATCGATCCTTCCTGAAGAACTATTCTTCTCGAAGGATACAAATGAAATCCTATGTTCAAGAAAATCCTGATCGCTAACCGGGGCGAAATTGCGTTGCGTGTTATCCGGACTTGCAAGGAAATGGGGATCAGCACTGTTGCTGTATATTCCACTGCCGACCGTGAAAGCTTGCCCGTTCGATTTGCGGATGAAGCCGTGTGTATTGGTCCGCCGGAAAGCCGAAAGTCCTATCTGAACATTCCAAGTATCATTGCTGCAGCAGAGATTACCAATGTTGATGCTATACATCCGGGCTATGGATTTCTTTCAGAGAACGCCCATTTTTCTAAGGTTTGTCAGGAAAATAACATCAAATTTATTGGTGCACTTCCGGAAATGATAGACGCAATGGGCGACAAAAGCTCCGCGAAAACTACCATGAGAAATGCCGGCGTTCCTACTATTCCAGGATCTGAAGGCTTACTTGAGAGTTTTGATCATGCCAAAGAAATCGCTCAAGGAATAGGATACCCTGTAATGCTCAAAGCTACTGCCGGTGGTGGTGGAAAAGGAATGCGGGTTTGTCATGATCCTTCTGAATTAGAAGATGCTTGGGAAAAGACCAGAAGAGAGGCTGGTGCTGCATTTGGTAATGATGCTCTTTATATGGAGAAATTCATCGAAGAACCAAGACATATTGAGATTCAAGTTGCTGGTGATCAATACGGTAAAGCGTGTCACCTTTCTGAAAGAGATTGTTCTATTCAGAGGCGTCATCAAAAATTAGTGGAAGAAACACCTTCCCCATTTATGACGGATGAACTTCGTGAGCAAATGGGTCAAGCTGCAATCAAAGCCGCTGAAGCCGTTAATTACGAAGGCGTTGGCACGGTAGAATTTCTGGTAGACAAGCATCGGAATTTCTATTTCATGGAAATGAATACCCGTATTCAGGTTGAACACACCATCACTGAAGAAGTAATCAATTACGATTTGGTAAAAGAGCAAATCAAATTGGCAGCAGGTGATTCTATTTCAGGAAGAAATTATTACCCCGCGCTTCATGCTATTCAGTGTAGAATAAATGCTGAAGATCCTTATAAGAACTTCGCTCCTTCTCCTGGTAAAATTACCGACTATCATGCGCCGGGTGGACATGGGATCCGTATTGACACTCATGCCTACGCTGGCTATACTATTCCTCCTTACTATGACTCCATGATTGCTAAACTAATCACAGTGGCTCAAACTCGTGAAGAAGCAATTACCAAAATGGAAAGGGCATTGGATGAGTACATCATTTCTGGGGTGAAAACCACTATTCCATTTCATCAAAAACTGATGAGAGATCCGAAGTTCAGATCCGGAAATTTCACTACTAATTTTTTGGATACTTGGACGATGTAAGGACTAAGAAAAGAATCAGTTTCCTTTCCTCATTTTAGCTATGGTGGATGTGGTAGAAAACCCTTCTACCAGAGGAATTGCTACCACTCTGCCGCCTCTGGCTTTTACTAAGTCTGAACCTACCATGTATTGCACACTTGAGATGTTTGTTTCATTTGGATCATAATCTCCGCCCTTGACCAATACATCCGGTTCCAAAGCGCGAATAAGTTTCTCAGGAGTATCTTCTCCAAACAAAATTACAGCATCCACCGACCTAAGCTCAGCAAGCACTCCTGCTCTTGCTTGCTCAGGATTGATAGGGCGCTCATCCCCTTTTCCCAGTCTCTTTACAGAGGCATCATTATTTAATCCAAGTATCAAAAAATCACCTTGATTGCGCGCAGATTTGAGATAGGTAACATGACCTATATGCAGAATATCAAAAACGCCATTGGTAAACACGATACGTTTTCCTGAAGCTCTCCATTCAGCGAGCTTTGGCAATGCCTCTTCGATGGTCCAAATTCTATTATTCATGCGGCCCGGGAATGTTTATTTGATCTCTTCTGGCAAGAAACAAAGATACAGCAGCAATAGAACCAGCAATGATAAACATAATGGTTTGAGTAAACCAAACGATGGTAGCGAATTTCAGCCCTACATCTCCACTGAAACCCAAAGTGATAAATGCCAATTTAACTGCGAACTGGTAACTCCCTGTACCTCCTGGAGATGGGAATACCATTCCTAAACCACCTGCAACCACAATAAATAAGGTATCCATTACGGTAATATTCTGCGTTTCGGGAATGGCAAAACAAATAACATAAGCCGTTAAGAAATACATTATCCATATAAAAAGGGTGTAGAAAACAAACAAGCCTCTGCGCTTCATAGCAAAAACAGATTTCAGCCCTTCGTACATTCCCTTCAAAAAATTGAGCACTTTTTGGTAAATCGTTAATTTCCTCAATCGGCTTCGAAATACAAGAAAAGTAACAATTGCGCCTAAAGCCAGAACAAACGTAATAATCGCTAACTTCTTAATTGAGCCACCGCTTGTATCTGCTTCTTCCATGAGTTGGTAGAATTCATCCACATGGGAGAAAAAGGCGAGTGCTAAAAAAATAAGGAGCATTACAGAATCTATAATCCGCTCCATTATAACAGTACCGATTAATTGCTTTACCGGGACACCATCACTGCGATAGAGCGACACACATCGAGCCAATTCACCAGAGCGTGGAACGAAAATATTTGCAAAATATCCTATGGCCACTGAGTGAATACTATTGATTTTACTAACCTTGTGATTCAAGGGTTCGAGCATCATTACCCATCGCAATCCACGACTAATAATTGCCAAATAACCAAGAACGAAACTAAATCCAATCAATAAAAAATTTGCTTCAGATATTCCCTTCCAAAGTGAATCAAAATCGGTATCGCGATAGGCAAAATAAAGAAGCACAAATCCCAGACCTAGGAAGAGAATATAACGAATGGTATACTTGAGTTTAGTATTCAAAAGTCAGAGGATTCTGTTGGTTGCAGTATCAGGAAAAACAATAACCGGTTTATAGGTTTTGGCTTCTTCATAATCCATTAAAGCATAAGTAATTATGATTATGATATCACCAACGGCAACGCGCCTTGCGGCAGGTCCGTTCAAACAAATATTACCTGATCCGCGTTCGCCTTTAATCACATAGGTATCTAGACGTTCACCGTTATTGATGTTCACGATTTGCACCTTTTCTCCTTCAAGAAAATTGGCAGCTTCCATTAGATCTT
>JBDNHP010000045.1:0-5862 GCA_041688765.1 Flavobacteriales bacterium | reverse complement strand
TATTCTAAATGCTTATTTTAATCAGTTTTAGGGTTTTTTGTGGCTGATGTTATTATTATCGAATTTTTAAATAGTATGTTAAAATGGGCTAAAAAATAAAAAATCCGAAATGACAATTAATTTCGGATTTTTTGGATAGATATGAAGTCTAATTAGTTTGAACTAGCAATCTGATCAGTCCCAATCTCAATGCCAGAATCTTCCTTTTCTTTAAATTCCATTATTATGTTAAGGGCATCCGGAACTACATCGCTGCAGATGGTTATGAATGATCCTTTAATAGCATTTGTAATAGCATTTTTGATCGCTTCACTTTCTTTGCGAATGATTAGAACATCTTTATTTGGACCAACACTATTGATGCCATCATGCATTAGATTGATGATTTCATCTTCGGATCTTCCACGTAAATTTTTATCTTGTCTGATTATAATTTTATCAAACATTTCTGCGGCAAGTTTTCCGAGTTCTCGGATATCTTCATCCCTACGATCACCTACACCTGCAATAATTCCGACTTTGGGACTAGCATCAATGCGCGTTAGGAAGTTCTTCAGTGCTTCAAAACCATGTGCATTGTGAGCGTAGTCCACCAAAACCTGGAAGTTTTTGAAGTGGAAAAGATTCATTCTGCCTGGAGTTTGAGCCGGCGATGGAATAAAAGTTTCAAGCGCAACGCGGATGTCTTCAATTTTTGTATCACGCACAAATGCTGCCAAAACTGCTGGAAGCACATTTTGAATCATGAACGTTGCCTTTCCTCCAAAGGTGATAGGAATATTAGCGATTTTCTCTACTCTAATTTTCCAACTTCCTTTCATGATGGAAACGTAGCCATTTTCTGCAATGGCTGCTAATCCCCCACGATCACAATGTGCTTTTATATGCGGATTATTTTCATCCAACGAAAAGAGGGCGACTTTACAACTAACTGTTTTGCGCATATCGTAAACTCGCTCATCATCGGCATTTAAAATTGCGTAACCATGAGGGAACACGGTTTCAGGAACGATTCCTTTTACTTTCGCAAGCTCTTCCAGAGTATTAATTCCTTTCAGTCCGAGGTGATCAGCTGCTACGTTAGTAACAACGCCTACATCACAATTGTGAAACCCTAGTCCAGCTTTTAAAATTCCGCCTCTCGCACATTCGAAAACGGCAAAATCAATGGTGGGGTCGCGCAATACAAATTCAGCACTTACCGGTCCGGTACAATCGCCGGATTCCAGCATTCTATTTTGAATGTAAATACCATCTGATGTTGTGAAGCCGACTTTGTAACCTTTCGTTTTAAAGATATGAGCAATCAGTCGTGTAGTAGTTGTTTTGCCGTTAGTACCTGTTACAGAAACAATAGGAATGCGGGAATTACTACCTGGAGGGTAGAGCAAATCAATTACTGGTTCAGCAATATTTCTTGGTAATCCTTCTGTTGGTGCAACGTGCATTCTGAATCCAGGACCTGCATTCACTTCAATTACAACACCTCCGGTTTCATTTATTGCTTCAGAAATGTTAGGCGTCATCACATCGATACCGCAAATATCTAATCCCATAATTCTGGCAATTCTTTCTGCCATGAAAACATTGTATGGATGCACAATATCGGTGACATCAGCAGAGGTTCCACCCGTACTTAAATTAGCTGTTCTTTTTAGGAATAGATTTTCGCCAGCAGGTAGAATGGAATTCAGTGTAAGTCCTTTTTTATCCAGAATATCTTCTGTTTCTTCATCAACTTTAATAGATGTAAGAACTTTTTCATGTCCGTAGCCTCTTCGTGGATCGCTGTTTACCTGATCAATTAAATGTTCAATTGTTGATTTTCCATCACCACTAATAGCTGCTGGAGTTCGTTTAGCTGCTGCCACTAATTGGTAATTGATAACTAATAATCGGTAGTCATGACCGGTTATAAATCGCTCTACGATAACCCGTTTTGATCTTTCTTTAGCATGGTGCAAAGCGACCACAGCATCTTCTCGGTTATTAATATTAATAGTTACTCTTTTGCCGTGATTACCATCGAGCGGTTTTATTACAATTGGATATCCAATTTTTTTTATGATGGCATCGAGATCATCTTCGTCAAATGCGATATCACCTTTAGCAACGGGCACTCCCATTGATTGCAAAAGGTTTTTAGTTTCTTCTTTATCGCATGCAATTTCCACTGCAATATTGCTAGTAGTGCTTGCTACAGTAGCCTGAATTCTTTTTTGGTTGATACCGTATCCAAGTTGCACCAGAGAATGGCGATTGAGTCGTATATACGGGATTCCTCTTGAAATTGCTTCTTCAACGATAGCGCCGGTGCTAGGTCCGAGGCGTTCGTCTTCGCGAATTTCTCTTAGTCGTTGTATATCTGCTGCAAGATCATAGAATTCGCCTTTAACGAGAGCTTGGGCCATAGCTACTGAAGATTTTGCCGCGAATATTCCGGCTTTTTCTTCCATGTATGCGAAAACCACATTATATACGCCGTGTTCACCGGTTCCTCTTGTTCGCCCGAATCCGCACATCATTCCGGCTAAAGTTTGTATTTCTAGTGCGATGTGTTCAACCACATGTCCCATCCAAGTCCCTTCTCTCACTCTTTCAAAAAAGCCTCCGGCATGATCTTTTGAACAACGATGTTCATACATAGTAGGGAACATTTGCTCTAATCTTTCGGCAAATCCTTCTATCTTATTGGTGGGTAATTCTTCAAGTTCCTGAAGGTCGAGCTTCATCACGATGAGCTTATGCCGCCTAACTGACCAATAGTTTGGTCCTCGCATTGCACGTATCTCCTGAATTTCCATATTGGCTTAAAGTTGTTTGATTAAGGTTGAATTGAGGTGGGAAGATAGTAAAGTACTTGTGAAAAACTAAATTCTAAGCTTGCTTTTTCGTTAAGCGAACGTAAAATTCATTTTTTATCTTTGATTATAATTTGATGAGATGAATGCAAAAGGCAAATTGATTTCAATCGGGGGGAATGAAGACAAGGGCACTGAAACCGAAAATCTCTTTGTTCAATATACGAACCTCAATTTCTTTGAGCTTCAGATATTAAGTCGGATAAAACACGAAATTGGCATTGAGAATCCTCGTATTGAGGTAATTACCAGCGCCTCTAGCATTCCGGAAGAACTAGGTGATAACTACCTTACGGCGTTCGGTAAGTTAGGTTGTACTAATGTGCAATTAATGCATATTCGTAATAGGGAAGATGTTGCAAATCCTGAATATATTGAAAGAATTCGCAGTTGTGAAGGAGTAATGTTTACTGGTGGTAATCAGTTAAGGCTCACTGCTATTTTTGGTGGTTCAGAAATCCTCCAAATCCTTCAAAACCGCTACATTAACGAGGATTTCGTGATTGCCGGAACTAGCGCGGGTGCAATGGCTATGTCGAACACCATGATTTATCAAGGCAGCAGTTCAGAGGCATTGATAAAAGGGGAGGTCAAAATCACAACCGGTTTGGCTTTTATTGGTGGTGTAATTATCGACTCTCATTTTGTTAAGCGAGGCAGATTCGGTAGACTTGCTCAGGCAGTAGCCTCCAATCCATCATGTATCGGAATTGGCCTCGGTGAAGATACCGGAGTTATTGTGACCGAAGGTGGAAAGCTAGAAGCTATTGGATCAGGACTAGTTATAATTATTGACGGTCATGGCATCCGTCATTCCAATATTGCAGATATTAAGGAAGGTTCCCCCATTAGTATCGAGCATTTAGTAATGCATGTGCTTTCTAAAGGCAATCATTATCATCTCAAAGAGCGCAAGTTTTTCGCTACTTTCGAAGAGAAAGTTAGCGCGGAATAAAGGTTAAATTTAATCTTCGTAAATGGAGATAACGAAGTTTTCCAGACTTCGCATGTATCCTCTATACATTCCCGCAGAATTAAAAGGCATACTTATATTACCTTTTCTATCTATGGCAATTAATCCACCTTCTCCGCCTGTCTTCACAAGGTGATCATTAACTACGTAATCAGCTGCATCAGCTAAAGTTTTGTTTCCTATGGACATCATACAGGCCACACGAAATGCTACAACAGAGCGAATGAAATATTCCCCATGTCCGGTGCAAGAAACGGCACAACTGTTATTATCTGCGTAAGTGCCCGATCCAATTAAAGGGGAGTCACCAATTCGTCCCCATTGTTTATTAGTCATTCCTCCAGTCGATGTGGCTGCTGCAATATTTCCTGCTGTATCAAGTGCCACAGCGCCGACAGTCCCGAATTTTTTACCCTCACTATGGTCCAATTGCACACGATCTTCAGTCAAGGCTTCCTGCAATTGTTCAAATCGATGATCAGTATGGAAATAATCATTAGTCATAAATTCCATTCCGATGCTTTTGGCAAAATCTTCAGCTCCTTTGCTCGCTAGAAGCACGTGCTCAGACTTTTCCATTACTGCACGAGCTAAACTAACTGGATTTTTTGGTCCGCAAATTCCTGCTACTGCCCCTGCGTTCAGCTGTGCACCTTCCATTATAGAAGCATCCATTTCATGAGTGCCATCATGCGTAAACACTGCTCCCTTTCCTGCGTTGAAAAGCGGGCAATTCTCCATTGAAATAACCGCTGCTTCCACTGCTTCCACTGCAGTCCCACCATCAGTCAAAATAGTATATCCTGCTGTCAAAGCTTCTTTCAAAGCTGCCCGATATGCCTTCTCTTTTTCTTCTGTCATAACTGAGCGAAGTATAGTCCCCGCTCCACCGTGAATGGCAATGGTCACCGAATTTTTCATGCTATTTATATTGCATGCAATTTCGGTAAATGATTTGTCAATTCATTCACAAAGTTCAATTTGTTGATCTTTGCTCAGTTCGATACATTTCGCATTTCAATATTTATTGGCTTGAACTCTACATGGTGAATCAGAAGTTAAAGCCCTAACTTTGCAGTATGTCTGAGCACTCAGAAATAGGATCAATGTTGCCGGTAATGGAATCGTTTTATACCATTCAGGGAGAAGGAGCATTTAGTGGTTGTCCTGCGTATTTTATTCGTCTTGGAGGTTGCGATGTTGGCTGTTTTTGGTGTGATGTAAAAGAAAGTTGGGACGTGGAAGCACATCCTAGAAGGAGTGTAGCAAATTTATTGTCGGAAGTTAAAGAATCAGGCGCCAAAATTGCTGTAATCACGGGAGGAGAGCCTGCCATGCACGAACTCGGACCCTTATGTCAAGCATTACAGTCGGCCGAGATACGTACCCATATCGAAACATCAGGAGCTCATAAAATTAGTGGTAGTTGGGATTGGATTACTCTTTCACCAAAGAAATTCAAACTTCCATTAGAAGGGTCATACCAAAAAGCAAATGAACTGAAGATTATCGTTTATAATCGACATGATTTGCAGTTTGGAGAAGAACAATCTATGAAGGTTGGTCTGAATTGTATAAAGTTAATGCAGCCAGAGTGGGACCGCAGAGATGAGGCTATTCCACAAATATTGAATTATGTTAGGGAAAATCCGGATTGGAGGTTGAGTTTGCAAACACATAAGTATATAGGTGTTCCATAGCTGAGAAGGTATGGTATGGTTTGTTGGAGCTAAGGTTTGAGAGAGGGCACGGGCCATGAGACATGGGAAATGGTTGTCATTAGTTGAATTAGATGGATGGATGGATGGATGGATGGGAGGGTGAGGGGGGTGGAGTAGCTCGGAGTAATTTGATGCTCCCCCACTTTTTTATAATTAACGGTTTAGTTCGCCATGGCCTTGGAGTAGGGTAACCAGGGCAGGGCAACCATTGCTTCAAGAACTCTATTTGGATTGCAATTCGTCGAGTTTTTGGAATTGAATCGGTATTGATACTCATGCAGATATCGCTCTAGATGTTCTAGAGTTA
>JBDNHP010000044.1:0-3647 GCA_041688765.1 Flavobacteriales bacterium | reverse complement strand
GGAATAGTTCGTAATACTATCGACCCGTAATTATTCAATTCATCAGTACTTGGCAGATCTGTTTCAGTAATCACCAGATCCCCTGATTGCATCCATAAACGATTTTTTTCAAGCAGTCTTAATGGAACGGAATGCAATTTACAAATTGTAAAAAACCGCTTCAATACATTATTAACAGAATACACTTCTTTTGCAATATGCCCAACAGACTCCGTATGCGTTCCATGTCCGTGTGGATTAAAAAAAATGTTTCTGAAATTCACAGAACCCCCTTCAGCAACACTTCCGGTAAAAGCCTCCGAACGAACAGGCTCAATTTGAATGGGATTTACATACCAAGCAGAAACATGCCCGGGACCAGAGGCTAATGGAATGCTTATATCCAAAGGATTATTAAGATTCACACGGAAGCTTTTACCTTGATGTTCAATTGTAGCTTTCATAATGGCAATATATGCCTGAATTATTAATCCGTGATAAACAATGACGAAGACATACGATCAGACCATAGCATTCCTTCATCCGTTGGAACCAAAACCCCGTCTTTTTCCATCAACCATTTTGAACCAATGTATTCCTCCATTTCAGCCTTAAAGTCCTGTTTAATATCCTTGCCAAATCGCTGTTTTAAGTGTTCTATATTCAAACCCGATTTTCTTCTAAGCCCGGTAAGTACTGCCTCATTGTAGAGGGATTGATCAGTGCATACTTCTGTTTCGCAAGCGGTGCTACCTTGCAGAATTGCTTTCATGTACTTGGCGTTATTGGAAACATTCCAAGAGCGTGTTTTACCGTCGTAGGAGTGCGCAGAAGGCCCGATTCCAACATAATGCATTCCCGACCAGTATCCACTATTGTGAACTGCCTCATGCCCTGGTTGGGCAAAATTGGAAACCTCATAGTGCAAGAACCCTTCTTCCTTGAGCATTGCACAGAGGATTCTGTATTGTGAGCTGCTCTGCTCATCATCTGTTGCGGCACTTTTTCCCTGACTTATGAAGTGATGCAAAGCAGTGCCCTCTTCTACTGTTAAACTATAGGCTGAAATATGATTGACACCTTGCGAGAGGGCGATTTTTATGTTTTGAATCCAAACCTCGTCTGACATTCCCGGAATCCCGTAAATGAGATCCAAACTGAAATGTTTAAACCCAAATTGCCGCGCTTTTCCGAGGGCAGAAATGGCATCTTCAGCATTATGGGCCCTATTCATCCAAAGCAAATCCTCATCCCTGAAACTCTGAATCCCGATACTCAATCGATTTATAGGCGTTGAAGAGAGATAGCGCAAATTTTCTTCCGTTAAATCATCCGGATTGGCCTCTAAAGTGATTTCGGCTTTGGGCTTGAGTTCATAGTGCTGATGAATGCATTTCCAAAGTTCTGACCACTCTTCCATGTTCAAAATACTAGGCGTGCCTCCACCAAAATACAGGGAGTCTAATATTGCCGGGGCATTGTTAAATTCCGTAGCCTTTGAGGAAAGTTCAGTACATAAAGCAATCAGCATTTCCCCGCGATATTTAAGGTTGGTACTGAAGTGAAAATCACAATAATGACAAGCTTTTTTGCAAAAGGGAATATGGATATAAAGTCCGGTCATTTCAGAGGCCCAATGCGCCTCTAACGCGAGGGTCTTTTTCATCTGTAATTAGCGCCGCTAGTAAGGCATCAATTTCAGCAATTGCGGTCATTATTTCAGCCATTTCGAGCGTTTTTTCTGCATTTTCGAAGGTTGCCTGCTTATCAGAAGGAACATTACGATCGCTTAATTCAGAGCGCAATGTAATCAGTGATTGATAACCGGCGAGCTTCATCCACCAAATGGGGGAGTTTCTAGCAATATCATCAAAAACCATAAATGAGTCTGTGATCGTCTTTATTTTTGGTTGATTTACCAAATAATTGGAATAAATCTGACTGAGATCATATTTATCATAACCGTCAATTAACTGCAATTTTGATTTAAAATAGTCATCATGAGATGCATCTGCACTTTCTGTGTAAATAATAGCAATCGCCTCAACGACATTCATATTATTTTCCACCTCCAGCGACTTTGCTTTTGATATTCCGCTTAGGGGATTCGAATAATACAAGGCTAACAAAGCTTCTGAGCTCACTAAATAGGATCGGTCATCAGCAAGTTGAGCGTACAATGCTGAATAGCTATTCTCATTAAAATTGGCAGAAAGAACACGGATTGCCTCTGCCTTTACCGCACTTTTTGCATCTGATGCAAGAATTCTATTGAGATGAAGTTCTATTTCTCCGTTTCGAGAACAAATAGGATCTATATTATTCAAAGCCATTAATTGAACTCCCCAAAAAGGATCAAGCAAGGCATCAATAATTACCCGATCAAAGGAAGGGTCGTTATATTGAATGGCAAAAGATAGCGCCTCATATCGACCCATTAAGCTAGTTGCCCTGTAGAATTGTTCCCGCCACATTTCTACGGGCTTATTATCGTTCTTTTGACAAAGTAAAATATGGTCAGCATCCACATTTACGAGTACAGGATTTTGAGCTACCGGGATAGAGAAAAAAGCCTCGCGGTTAGTCATTCTGAATTGATGGTGTTCTTTAGTTTTTTCAAAATACACATCTATGTCTATGGGCAATTCAAAAACCGGAAACTCTTCACTTTGCTCTTGAATAACAATGATTTCCATTGCCCCTGCTTCTTCATTATAGTTGTATGAAATATCAAGAACGGGATGCCCCTTATCTAAGAACCATTGATTGAAGAACCAGTTAAAATCTTGTCCGGTTACTTCTTCAAACGCAAGACGGAGATGATGAATTTCCACGTCGGAATAGGCATTATCCTTCAAGTATTTTCCAAGGGAAGCAAAGAAAGCTTCGTCACCAACGAGATGTCTCAACATGTGCAAAATAGCACCGCCTTTATTGTAAGAATGACCATCAAACATCTCTTCCTTATCGTTATAATCAAAGCGGATGAGGTCTTCATTTTTCCCGAGTGATTCTTGTAAATAGCCATCCCGGCTTTCGCGGGCATGCTCATCAGCCTCGTCTTTTCCGTATTTATGTTCAATCCAGAGATATTCACCATAAGTTGCGAAACTTTCATTGAGAGGAAGATTTGCCCAGCTTTCGCATGTAACAAGGTTTCCAAACCATTGGTGAAACAATTCATGTGCGATAATGTCCTCGTAATCACCATCCAAAAGCTCACGATCGCTCATATTTAAAAACTCACCATGAATTGTGGCAGTGGTATTTTCCATAGCTCCAGAAACGTAATCTCGAACAATAACTTGAGAGTACTTCGACCATGGATAATCATATCCTAGAATATTGGAATAGAACTCAATCATTTCCGGAGTATTTCCGAAAATATTGAACACATAATTTTCATATTCGGGCTCGATGTAATAGTCTACCACCAAATCTTTTCCTTCAGCATTACTCCATTTGCTTTTTGCAACACTGAAGTCTCCAATTGCCATCATTGCAAGGTAAGGGGCATGTGGCAAATCCATTTCCCAATAATCCGTTCTGCTGCCACCTGCATTGAAATTACTATAGATTAATGTGCCGTTTGACAAAGTTTTAAAACGATCATCAACGGTTATAAAAATTTCCTGAGTCATTCGCTGGTTGGGCTTATCAATGGTTGG
>JBDNHP010000043.1:0-11487 GCA_041688765.1 Flavobacteriales bacterium | reverse complement strand
TCCACACTGTATGTTCCAGTTGCTAAGCCGGTGATACCCTGATTTTGTGAGCCATTGCTCCACTCATAGGTATATGGAGCCAGGCCTCCGCCAACTAAAGCAAGAGCAGTACCGTTGTTTGCGTTATTACAAAGGACATCGAAAGCTGAAATATTAACGCTTAAGCTGCTGCTCTGTTCTATACTAAAATTCTGTTGTACAGTGCATGAGTTTTGATCCGATATGCTTACTGTGTAGTTGCCCGGATTCAAATTCGGAACGTTGTTTCCAGATGAACCATTGCTCCAGTTTATGCTTAATGCGCCTGTTCCCCCTGTTGGATTAACCTGTGCACTTCCATGTGTTTCATTGCAAGAAGCATCGAATGCCTGAAGATTGATTTGAATGGCTATTGGCTGCGTAATAACTCGGTTTCCACTAGCCGTGCAGCCTTGAGAATCAGTAAGAGTCACGGTGTAGGTTCCTGCGGTCAAATTGCTGTATGATTGATTAGCGCCAAGTCCTGTCCAATTGTAAGTGTATCCGCCGTTTCCGCCAGTTGCAGTAACGCTCACACTACCGTTGTTTCCGCCATTGCACGTAACATTGGTTGATGAAAAGCTCAAACTCATTGCCTGTGGCTGAGTGATGCTCACATTGGCATTAGTAGAACATCCATAACTATCTGTTACGGTTACAGAGTAATTACCTGCACTGAGATTACCAGCGTTTGCATCTAGATCGCCATTGCTCCATGAGTAAGTAAAAGGAGAATAACCACTTGCGGTAACGGCGGCACTGCCATTGGATTGTCCGTTACAATTTACCGCATCGGTACTGGTGCTTAAACTTGGTCCGCCAGAAACACTGATGTACGAATTGAGGCTGAGGGTGTTTTCAGTTCCTTCTGCATTCTCAACGGTTAGCGTAACAGCATAAGAGCCTGGATTTGCATACGTAATATTTTGTGGGTGCTGTTGGGTTGAGGATGCCGGTGATCCACCTGAAAAAATCCAACTCCAAGTACTTGCGTTTTGGCTCTGACTTGTAAAATCGACTTGAGTGCTGGTACATACGGTTTGATCCGATGCAATGAAAGCAGCAACTGGAAGATTTACTGGTACTTCAGCTTCCAAACAGAAATTAACTGTGATTTCATCTCCAAAATTCCCAGTTCCTGAACCTAATAGGATTCCTTCAGAATCGTGCAATTGGAAATTGCCATTCGTAAAGCCCATTCCATCGCCATATTCATCGTATACCACTAGATCAAAGCATCCGGTACTTAAACAAAGATTTTCAACGAAAACTGTTCCTTGTTGATTATCGATGTATGGTCCGCCAGAAAGGAGCAAAGCAGCTCCTGAGTCGAATATATCCCAAGTGGTTTCGCTTCCGAAATAGTCGACGGTGAATGTGAGCACAGCTCCAGCTCCATTTGCAATTACGAAGCTGACATCCATTTCATCATTGTTTAGGTATTCATCATTATAACCACTAGGTAAAGATGAAGCAGCGAAAAATGAATGCTCACCAACTCCAGTGGTATAATTTGGAAGAGTAATGGTAGTGGAATTGCCACTTGCGATGTTTCCATTCCAATTATAAGTTGCAGCTGCCTCTCCAACTACGCCATAAGTTATGGTGAGCGACGTTACAGCAAAAGAGCCATAATTGCTTACTTGAATTTCCGGTTGAAATGTTCCATTGCATAAGGAGCCAACGGGATGATTGATGGCCGTAACTGCTGCATCATAGTCAGTAACAGGGATGCAGCCAAGGGATTGAAGCAAGCTAGAACGACTTGAAAGAATAGTAGCCCTCATGCGGTTTTTTTGCCCTTGGCTGAACATATTCCGACAAATTTCTGAAGTATAATCCATATAGTTTTCCACTTGTTGAGTTCCGCTGCAAGCAGGGTTGCCACATGATGATTGAAGTGGAGTTACAGGAGTATCGCAAACGCGGTCGCCAGCAGTGTTGCAATTGGCTTCAACATTGCAATTATTAGTACTGTGGAAAGTATGATACAGTGCGAAATAGTGCCCTACTTCGTGGGATGTGGTTCTGTTAAGATTGGTATTGGGTTTCAAATTGCCTACAGTTCCAAAGGCGTTATGAAGAATTACGATTCCGTCTAAAGGACTGTTAGTTGGAAAGTAAGCATAGCCTTGAATTCCATTTAGGCCGTTATTATCTTCTATTTCATTTACGAGCCAGATATTCATGTATTCGGTGCGCGGCCAAGTTGAAAGAGCTTTAACTGCCGTTTCGGAAGCACCCACTCCATTAACGGAAGCAATTCCCTCTTCAGCATAATCAGGTACTCCAGTCCCGTTAATCCTCACAATTCCATTGCTTGAGTTGCCATTTGGATCTCGGGCGGCCAAACAAAACTCGATTCCTACATCTTCACCGTCACCAAATCCATTGGTGCCTTCAACATGTCTGAAATCGTTGTTCAGTGCTACTATAGCGCTAAATACTTGTTCATCAGTGATATTACTACCTTGTCCGATAGGTTCACCTTCGTGAATAATATGAACAACAACAGGCACCGAGAAAACTTCTTCATCGCGATAGTTACCGTCTTGTTGAAATTGAATGATTCGAGATTCGGCATTATGCCTTGATCTGGCGTATTGCGCGTCATGCTCCATTAAATGGTCATGCAGGATTCCTGAACCGCAAGGTTCTTGCTGGGCTTGTGCATAGCCCTTTGAGGAGATTAGCCCTATTGAAAGAGCTGTGCTGAAGATAATAAGAAAGGTTTTCATGTTTTCTACGGATTTGGTCCGTTGATCATCTCTTACTATCTATTTCGATTTAAGGTTTCAAAATAATTTTTACTTAAATCCCTAATGTCTTTCCAAGTATCTGAAAATCAGTATTTTGATATTGATAAAATTTAATTGTCAAAAGCAAAAAAAACCGCCCATTCAGGGGCGGTTCTTTATCAAAAGAAGAGTTTGATTATTTAGTAGGTTGCACCGGAGCTGCTCCAGGAGGCAATACTTTAATAAGTTCTACATCAAAAATAAGAGCAGAAAATGGTTTGATTGGTCCACCCGGACGTGGATTAGCGCCATAAGCCAAATCTTGCGGAATGAAGAAACGATATTTAGATCCTTCTTTCATAAGTTGAAGGCCCTCAGTCCAACCTGGTATTACACGATTTAATTCAAATGTTGCAGGCTCTCCTCGATCATAGCTGCTGTCAAATACTTCACCATCTATTAAAGTACCGTGGTAATGACAAGTAACTTTATCAGTTACAGCTGGATTTGGCCCAGTACCTTCAGTGATTACAGTGTATTGCAAACCAGAAGCAGTGGTTTTTACACCTTCTTTTGAAGCATTTTCAGCAAGGAATTTTTCGCCAATCACCTTGTTGTCAACATCTTTAGCAGCTTGACGACCATCAAGAATGAGACGTACGCAAGAATCTGCTTGCTCCATTGTCATTTGAGCTTCGCCTTTTCTGAAATCTTCAATCGCAGCATATAGCTGGTCGATATTGAGTTCTTCTAATCCTTGACGTTTGAAATTTTCAGCAAGACTAACACCAATAGCGTAGCCAAGTGAATCATTTTCGCTGGTAAGTTCCTTACTAGCTTTCTTTGTTTTTTGTGCGCAGCCGGCCATAACCATTCCGAGGACGAGCAAACTGCTAAATATTACTTTTTGCATGGAGTTTTGAAATTTCGCGCAAGTTAATAAGATAAGCTCGACAGTACAATTAAAATACTTATCCCCGTGTAAAAATCCAATTGTTTCCCTTTGAAAGGCGATCATTAAATGCATAACCATCAGTATTGAAGGCTAACAAGTCATTGGTTTTCTTGAGTTTATGATCAATAATGTATCTGGCCATCAATCCTCTGGCCTTTTTGGTATAAACTTGAATTGACTTATAGTCGGCACCTTTTGCATCCAGAAATGAAGGTGTAATGACTTCAGATTCGATTTTTTTGAAGTTGAGAACTTTGAAATACTCTTGTGAAGCGAGGTTGATTAAGGGTTTACCTTGTAATTCATTCTTAAGCGTTTCGGTTACTTTCTCCGTCCAAAAGGAATAAAGATTCTTATGTTTTGCAGAAATAGCGAATGAAGTTCCCATTTCCAATCGGTAGGGGCTAATAAGATCGAGAGGTTTAAGCATTCCATAGAGGCCAGAAAGAATTCTGAGATGCTCTTGAGCAAATTTCACATCGTTAGATTTCATACTTGATGCATCCAAACCCCTGTAAACTTCACCATTGAAGCCAAACATGGCTTGAAAAGAGGATACTGGTTGGGAAGCTGTAGTCCAATCTTGGTAACGTTGGAAGTTGAGATTTGATAAATCAGCACTGAGATCCATCAAATCGGCTATTTTAGCTGGCTTGAGTTTTTTCAATTTAGCCATTATCAAATCGGCTTCTTTAGGGAAATATATCTCAGAATGTAGATTTGACAGACTTTTTCTAGTGATATCCAGCGATTTTGCCGGCGAAATAATAGCGATCATTCTTCGGTATTCAATGTAGATTCAGGAGTATCGGATTTGGTGAGTTTAATACCTCTTTTTGTGATTACAAGTTTTCCTCTTTTCTGAAGGTAACCGATGCCTTTTTTAAATGCCTTTTTGCTCATGTGCAAACGCATTTTAATCTCTTCAGGATCAGTGTCGTCATTCAATCGGGCATAACCTGAGTTATCATTCAAAAACGACAAAATTCTTTCGGCAGCATCTTCAATTAACTCAAGACCTTCTTTTTGCAAACTGAGGATTAAACTTTTAGGTTCAATTTTCTTGATATAAGCTTTGTATGATTCCCCCATTCTAACCTGTCTGTAAGTTTCGGAAAAGGGCAAAAAACCAAAGGTTTTCTGATTGACCACCACTTTGAAACCTATTTCTTCTTTTTCGAGAATGATGATATCAACCTCCATTCCTCGATCGTACCCCCTTGTGTGCCATGGGATATAACGAGAAATTCTGGTGGAGCCGTAGAGTTTGTTTCGCTCAGGATCAAACTGCATCGTCATCACATAGTACTTTTTATCCTCTACTTTAAATTGCTGCTCACCGGGAGGCAAATGAAGATCAACACGTATTCCTAAATCGGCGAAAGCACCGATAGGAGTGCTGTCTTTTATCTGCAACTTTTTTACGCCATTGAGCATTAGAAGGGGCTCTTTTACAGTAGCTTCCAATTCGCCATCAGTGTTGGGAAATACAAAGACGTTCATTACATCACCCTCTGTGATGTTGTGAGGACATTCCATTGCTGGCAGAAACACTTCACAATCAGGATCTGCTAGGTATATGCCTTCTTTTTCCTTTCGGGCTACCATCATTTTCAC
The DNA here is from genome assembly GCA_041688765.1 of Flavobacteriales bacterium. Classification (GTDB taxonomy): domain Bacteria; phylum Bacteroidota; class Bacteroidia; order Flavobacteriales_D; family Sanyastnellaceae; genus JBDNHP01. The sequence goes on along the minus strand of JBDNHP010000043.1, from coordinate 6,159 downwards.
CATTAACCCTGCTTGAACCATTGCGCCTATATAATTTGAGTTGCAAAGTTAATGACTTGAATCACTTTAATTACCTATTTCAATTTCGTACTTTAGCATCGAAACCAACGTACTTTAAAAATGAAGAGATTTATACTCAACGCAAGTTTGCTTTCACTTTCGCTTAATCTGCTGACTGTAGCGGCTTATGCACAGTGCGAAGCCAATGAGACCACAGTCGAAATAACAATTTATACTGATCCTTGGGCTTACGAAACCTATTGGGAAATTGTTGCTTCTGGCAACGGTTGTGGAAATGGAACGATTGCCTGGGGGGGGAATGATATTACAGTTGGCTGTGATGGTGCCGGTGAGCAAAATGCTGAAGCCGGCGGCTATGATAATAATGCCGTTTACCAAACGGGAGAAATTTGTCTCAGCACCGGTCAACTTTTTGATCTGGTGTTCATTGATGATTGGGGTGATGGAGGATTAACCTTTGAGGTTTATGAAAATGGAATATTGACACATCTGTATATCGGTGGTGGGCAAGGAGATACCTGGACATTTGAAGCAGGTGCGGAGCCCAATTTTCCTGTATATGATTCTCCTTGTGGAGCAGAATTGATTGAGGTTGATGGTACTATTGTTTCAGTTGATAATACCGAAGCGATTGCATTGGTAACAGAACCAAGACCGGCAGGAGGCAATTGTCAGCTTTTTGGACAATGGTGCGAAGGTGGACTTGCCCGATCTGTGTGGGCTACATTTCAAGCTCCTGAGAGCGGGGCAGTGGTAATAAGTTCTTGTAATGAAGGGACGGATTTCGATACTCAAATGGCTTTGTACCGATTTGTTGAATGTGGAGATTATGATACTTATGAATTGTTATCGGCAAATGATGATAAACAAGATGGATGCGAAGGTGCAAACGTCTATGCTTCCGCAATGTATGCCTCATGCTTAAATCCCGGAGAATTTTATTTAATTCAAGTCGATGGCTATTATGGAGAATCAGGAATTGCCGCATTGAGCGTTTTGACTTGGGATGGAGGAGTAACTCTTGATGCATTTGTTGATAATGTGGATTGTCCTAATGTTAAAGGAGATAACACTGGAGGCATTGCTCTTAATGCCTATGGAACTGGATTAGAATATTCTGTTGTTTGGACCGGTCCCAATGGATTTTCGGAAACTGGGGCTCAAATTACTGATCTAGAACAAGGAGATTACAATGCAATAATATTGACATCTTGTGGAGAAATGGCAAGCGGAACTTATACGGTTAGTGTTCCTGAACCATTAAGTGTGAGTTTAACGTTAGATGAACCGAGTTGTCAGACTTCTAATAATGGTACTGCGAGTATTTCTGCTAGCGGTGCAACAGAGCCTTATACTTTCTTTTGGGAAGGACCTGATGGATTTGAAGCAACAGGTGAATCAATTTCGGATATCATTGCCGGAAATTACACTGTTACAATAAATGATGATAATGATTGTGAATTCAACCAGAATGTGCAAGTTGGTTATGAAGAACTTTTCACTTTCAGCTTAGGCTCAGACACCACCATTTGTTCTAATCAACAAATACTTGTGTCGGGTCCAGCCGGCTTGGATTATGAATGGCAAGACGGAAGTGAGAATCAGTTTTTTGTGGTAAACGGAGCAGATGATGGCGTTGGAACTTATGTGTTAATTCTTACTGCTTCTGATAATGTTGGCTGTGAGCACACCGATGCGATTATCGTTACGGTTTCGACCTGTGTGGGAATTGAAGAAAATGCTTTTGTAGATTTTTTAGTTTATCCGAATCCGGCAAGTGAATTAGTAACATTATCCGGTTTACCAGCGATAACAAAAGCTAGTTTAGATTTAACTGATTTAAGCGGCAGATTGATTCAAAGTTTTGAATTAGGAACAATCGCAAGTGGCTCTATTATTCTTGATTTATCGGCCGTTTCATCCGGTTTATATCTGGCCAATCTTAAGGCTGAACAAGCTGAATTGAGTTTCAAATTAACAGTGGAATAAGAAACCATATTTTATATTTTTGGAGGCTGTCGCAATAACGTGCGACAGCCTTTTTTTTATTTCATGTAATTTGTAAATTCAGGGAAGGGTTTCCCGCAGATCTCGCAAATTTTAACAGATTGGATTTAATGTTATTTGTAAATATTATGCTTGGGTTTCACACAGATTAAGAGATTATCTTTGACGCTAATCGGCAGGACAATTTATTCTGCACACAATGTGCTGTTTATTGAATTAAACTCAACGGAATAAATTCTTTAAACTCTTATACCAGCAAGCATTTGCTCGCAGTACTTAATATCCTCTTCCTTTAAACTCAGATGGGTTACAAATCGCACTTTATCCTTTCCGAAGGGGAGTGCCAAAATCCCGCGTTCCTGAAGTTTTTTGCAGAATAAATCGGAAGTAACTCCTTCTATTAATTGAAATATTACAATATTAGTTTGAGGCTCAATTACGCTAGCAACTTGCGTATTTCCTAATAATGCTGATGCCAATCTTTTGGCTCTCAAATGGTCTTCATGCAACAGAGCGACGTTATGATCCAAGGCATATAATCCAGCTGCTGCAAGAATTCCTGCTTGGCGCATTCCGCCTCCAAATGCTTTTCTGGCACGATGAGCTTCTTTAATAAAGTCGCGGTTACCAAGAAGCACAGAACCCACAGGGGCACCTAATCCTTTAGATAAACATATTGAGATGCTGTCAAACAACCTTCCGTACTCCCCGGGACTTTGATTCCGGAATAATAAAGCATTAAAAACCCTTGCGCCATCCAAATGAAATCCCAATTTCTTTTTAATGCTAAGTCCTCTTATTTTCATTACTTCACTAGACTGGTAGCAGGATCCACCCCCTTTATTGCAAGTATCTTCGATAGAAATTAGCTTGGTTCTTGGGTAATAACTGTCAGACGGATTAATATTCGATTCAATATCAGAGGCTGAAATCCTTCCATTGTCACCTGTTAAAAGCTTTGCCGATAAGACTGAGTTTTTTGCCATCCCGGCACCTTCATACAAATATATATGAGCCAATTCACTGCAAATTACTTCGTCGCCCGGGCGTGTGTGAACTTGCATTGCAATTTGATTGGTCATGGTGCCGCTTGGACAAAATAGTCCTGCTTCCTGTGAAAACATCGAAGCTAATTTTTCTTCTAAAGCATTGATTGTTGGATCTTCCCGAAACACGTCATCACCAACTTCCGCTTTCATCATTGCATTTAGCATTCCTTCAGTAGGCTTAGTAACAGTATCACTTCTCAGATCTATTAATTTCGACATTTCCTTGCATGATTGTGAATTTCAAAGGTATGCCTAAGAAACTAAATCTTGTTAACTCCCCGCTTCACAATTTTTCATTTTACATGAAATTTGGACTTATGTTGAATTTAGAGACAGGTTCGGATTTTTCTGCTATTATTTCTAACTTGCCTGCTTGCAAGGAATGAAAAACACGGCGCTTCTGATTTTATTAATGATGCCCTTTCTGGTTTCAGCTCAGAAATGGCAAGTTGCTGAAATGTTAATGAGCGATGGATCATTGATTCAGGGTGAAGTCCGTTTGCGCGAGAATATTGGGTTTCGAGAATTAAAATTCAGGGCAGGGCCTAGCAGTCGTTGGATTGATTTGAGTAACATAAAATCCGGAAAAATCAATCAAAGAGATTTCAAAGTTTTACATCTTACAGAAGAAGAAGGACAGCCCTTTGCTTTGGCTTGGCCAATGGAAACAAGAGATTGGTATTTTAGTTTGTTTCAGGAAAGAGAGTGCTTGTGCAATAACTCCTACAAGCATACAAAAGCATATATAGCCGAACATCAAGGACGTTTCATCGTTTTGCGCAAAAAAGGATTTAGGGATAGAATTAAGAATCCGGAATCGATCAAAATACTATTTCCTGAAATTTCTGAGAATATTCTGCGTTTTTCCGAAATACCTGAGTTATTATCCAAGTCCTTCGGCAATTGAAAAACTATTACAAAATTCTCAAAGTCCAGGAGGAGGCACATGCCAGCGATGTGAAGGCAGCCTTTAGACAGCTGGCAAAAACGGAGCATCCGGATGTGAATAAAACGGAAGGATCTAAACAGCGATTTATTGAGATTCTCGAGGCATATCAGGTATTGTCGAATAATGAAAGCAAAGTGGCTTATGATTTCAAGAGAAAGCAAGCCGTTCATCGATCTGATCTGTTGATGAGAAAGGAATCAGAATACAAGGAATGGTTTGATAAATATCAACAAAGAGCCCGACAAACGGCTATAGAAGCATCGGAGCAACAGTTTGATGATTTTGTGAATACACCTATCTACAAAACAGCCATGGTGGTTTCTCGCGTTTACAATTATATCTTTGCTGCCATAGGTATTTTCATGATTTTCGGGCCTTTTATTCTGTGGCATTTGAACGACGATATTCCCGAAGTTGAAAAGAAGCCTTTATGGACTTTGATCTTTCCCTCAATATTGGGAGTGTTATTTACTTATGGTATTTATTATTTCCTTTTTAAGCAAAATCAGGACGATGAATAAGATTATTACTTTACTACTAATAGCGCTCATTAGTGTTAAAATATCTGCCAATGAAGGCATGTGGATCCCATCCTTGCTCAAATCGCTTAATGAGGATGAGCTTTATAGTATGGGTCTCGAAATTCCTGTGGAGCAGTTATATGCTGTTAATCAATCAAGTATAAAAGATGCGATCGTACTTTTTGGTGGTGGATGCACAGCTGAAGTCGTTTCGTATAAAGGATTAATTTTTACTAATCATCACTGCGGATATTCTCAAATTCAAAGCCATAGTTCTGTCGAGAACGACTATTTGAAAAACGGATTTTGGGCGATGAATATGAAAGAGGAATTGATGAATAAGGACCTCAGTGCTACCTTTATTGTGAGGATCGATGATGTTACCAAAATGGTACTTGACGCCATGGAAAACAGCTCTGATCCGATGGCTGCAAGAAAGGCCGCAATGCTGAGTATAGCTGAAAGGGCCACAGCAGGCACCATTTATCAAGCAGAAGTGAAGCCTTTCAACTATGGAAATAGTTATTTCATGATTGTTTCCAAAACCTATCGTGATGTTCGATTGGTTGGTGCCCCTCCCTCGGCCATTGGAAAGTTTGGAGGTGATACCGATAACTGGGTATGGCCGAGACATACGGGAGATTTCAGTATTTTCAGAATATATGCTGATGCAGCCAATGAACCCGCAGATTATGCTCCTGAAAATGTGCCATATACTCCGGATTATGCCTTGCCAATTTCACTTTCGGGTATTGAAGAAGGTGATTTTTGCATGGTATATGGATTTCCGGGCAAAACGGAACAGTACTTGGTTTCGGCATCCGTAAAACAACTTATTGAAGAGTTGAACCCAGTTAGAATCCAAATGCGCGACAAAAGTTTGGCTATAATCAATGCTGCAATGTACAGTAGCGATGAGTTGAGAATCAAATATGCTAGCACTCAAAGTTCCATTGCCAATGCATGGAAAAAATGGATCGGTCAAAATCAAGGACTGAGCCTCTACAATGCCGTAGAGCGAAAAGTAGAGCAAGAAAGGCTCTACCGTGAAAAAGCTATAAATGTAGGGAAGCTTGAATATGTACAAGCCCTTGATTCATTATTGGTTTTGCAAGAATTAATCAGTCCTTTCACTATGGCCCGAAGCGGTTTGGTAGAATACTATTATTACGGTCCCGCAATACTATCATTCGCCAAGAATTTCGAAATTCTTTCTACTTGGTACGATAAAGGCCAAAACCATGAAGAAGGAGAATTGGCAAATGTTCTGACCGAATTGAAAGCAGCTTCCAGAGCTCATTTCAAAGATTATGATCGCAATGTTGATTTAGGAATGATGGGAGCTTTAGCGCCATTGTATTTGTCGAGCATCAAAGATGATTTGGAATCCGATTATTTGGCAGGATTGTATAAGTCGGCAAACGGTAATAGTGAAATCATGAGCAAATCAGTATTTGATCAAAGTATTTTTGCCGATTCCGTTTTGCTCATGGCAGCACTCCATAAATTCAACAAAAGAACATCTTTAAAGTTGAAAAAAGATCCTGCATTCCTTATGGCTTCTGATGTTCTTGGTGATTATAACGAAAAGAGCAAAACAAGTTATGACCTC
>JBDNHP010000409.1:0-1949 GCA_041688765.1 Flavobacteriales bacterium | reverse complement strand
TTTGTACTCGGAAATCTGTTATTAAGATTGTGCAAAGTACCATAGCTCCTATACAACAATTGCAAAATTGGCTCGGAAACGGATTGAGACCAACGCTTATTGCCGGCCCCTGCAGCGCCGAAACGGAAGAGCAAGTGCATGCTACCGTTAAGGCCCTCGCTGCTAGTGGAAAAGTGAGCATGATTAGGGCAGGAATTTGGAAGCCCAGAACTCGGCCCAATAGCTTCGAAGGAGTAGGAGAAAAAGGACTTACTTGGCTCAAAGATGCAGGTATTGCGACCAATTTGCCGGTAATGACGGAAGTTGCCAATGCGCATCATGTCGAATTAGCATTGAAAGCTGGAATGGATGCGCTTTGGATCGGTGCCAGAACGAGTGTTAATCCATTTACTGTCCAAGAAATTGCTGATGCTCTCAAAGGTCTCGATATTCCCATTTTTGTTAAAAATCCAGTGAATCCCGATTTGCAATTGTGGATTGGGGCAATTGAGCGATTTATGAATGCAGGAATAAACAGAATTGCTGCCATTCATCGCGGGTTTTCATATCATGGCGAGTCGGTTTACCGAAATGAACCCATGTGGGAAATACCCATCCGTTTGAGAACTATTATGCCTGATCTACCTGTTTTTTGCGATCCAAGTCATATTTGTGGAAAACGTGATTTACTCGCTTTGGTTTCTCAAAGAGCAATGGACATGGGAATGGATGGATTGATGATAGAAACGCATCCAAATCCTGATAAAGCTTGGAGTGATGCCGCTCAACAAATTACTCCGGAAACTTTACTCACGCTAATTAATAGTCTCGCAATTCGTCAAGAGAACATTAGCTCTGCCGAAATTCGAGATGGATTGTCTGAATTGAGAACCAGAATTGATCTTCTGGATGCTCAAATTTTGGACTTGATATCCGCAAGAATGGGAATTGCCAGAGAAATCGGCCAGTACAAAAAAGAAAATGGAATCACCATTTTACAATTGGAACGTTGGATGGAAATAGTTAAAACCCGTGGCTTCCGTGCAGATAAGTTGGGCCTTTCAGATGATTTCATTCGAAACTACCTAGAGCAACTTCATAAAGAAAGCATTCTGCATCAAACCAGAGTGATGAATGCCAGCAAAGGGGATGATGGTGTTATGTGGTGATTGCAAATTCTTTTGTCGAGGAAGTTCTGCGAGTTTGCTAATTGTGATGCAGAATCGGAGAATTTATTATCTTCCAAGTACATATTCTGAGAGCCTTTTGAGAATTTGATGAATTCGAAATCATCTGAATTTTCATTCCCAAGCATTGTGTTGAATTAGGAATAATCCACCAACCTGCATTTACTTCCCGCTGCCCTTCAGCACTATCAAAATCGTATAAAAAAGTATTTTTAAATCAACCGCTAGCGACATATTCTCAATATAAAGCACATCGTACTTGAGTCTTTGTATCATTTGCTCAACGTTTTCAGCATAACCGTATTTCACTTGTCCCCAAGAAGTTATTCCGGGGCGAACTTTATGGAGATGCCTATAGTGAGGCGCTTTTTGCGTAATTAAATCAATGTAAAACCTGCGCTCAGGACGAGGCCCTACCAAAGCCATATCGCCCTTCAGAACATTCCAAAACTGAGGTAATTCGTCCATCCTGCTTTTACGAAGAAGCCTACCAATACGAGTTACTCGTTTATCATTCTCACTTGAAAGTTGAGGCCCATCTTTTTCAGCATCCTCACACATCGTGCGGAATTTGTATATCTTAAAAGGTTTGGCATGCCAGCCAATACGCTCTTGTGAAAAGAAAATAGGCCCTTTAGATGATAGTTTAGTCAGCGATGCAAACAAAATAAAAACAGGGAATAAAATTAGCAACGCAATTCCGGAAACCACAACATCCATGAGTCTTTTCATAGAAAACTGCCAATCAGGCATTATTTCCCTATTGATCTCAATAAGTGGTGT
>JBDNHP010000408.1:0-4540 GCA_041688765.1 Flavobacteriales bacterium | reverse complement strand
ATTTTATGCGGAAAGAGGATTTTTTTAGGATTTAACGCGGAGGGCGCAAAGGGAACGCAGAGGGCGCAGAGATGATTATGTGCGGAATGGGGATTTTTTTAGGGTTTAACGCGGAGGTCGCAAAGGGAACGCGGAGGGCGCAGAGATGATTTTATGCGGAATGAGGATTTTTTAGGGATTGAACGCGGAGGGCGCAAAGGGTTTAACGCGGAGGGCGTAGGGATGATTCAAGGCGAAATGCTAAGGGATAATAATGGAATTGGCTGATGCATCCTTTCTTTGTACTTTTCGAGGAGAATAGAAGGAAATGAAAACGATATATCTTATTCGTCACGCCAAATCATCATGGAAAAATGAAAGTCAGGATGATTTTGATCGTCCTCTAAGTGATCGTGGCGGCCGGGATGCACCTTTAATGGCGGCGGCTATGTATAGTAGAAACGAAGTCCCTGATTTGCTTATAAGTAGTTCTGCAATACGAGCGAAACAAACAGCAGAGCATTTTGCAAAACATTTTGCAAAAGAAAATCCTGAATTTCAGTTGGACGATAGATTATATTTAGCCGGAATAGGCAGTCTATTGGAAGTGATTTGTATAATAGAAGACAGAATTAATTCAGTTGCTGTATTTGCTCACAATCCAGGAATCAGTGCCTTTGTTGAGTATTTAAGCACTGAGAACATAGATATGCCAACCACCGGCATTGTAAGGCTGGATTTCGGCTTGGATTCATGGAAAGAATTGAGTGGAAGTACCTGCATGTTTAAGTATTTCGATTATCCCAAAAAACACATTGTATTCTGAGTATGCAACCAAGAACCAAACAGATTATTAGTATTCTGGGAATTTTGCTGTTTTTATTCAGCCTATATTACTTCAGCGCCATTTTTGCATATATGCTCATTGCTGCAATTATCTCGTTGATTGGTGCTCCCGTTGTTAAATTCCTGAGAAATCTGAAAATTAAAAATATTGGAATGCCTGATTGGCTATGTGCGCTAATTACTTTGGGAGGATTTATTATTTTGGCATTAGGTGTTTTCAGTATGTTCGCTCCTCTTGTTGCCTCCGAGGCCGAAGCTATTTCAAAAATCGACGTTCGACAGATAGAAGGCGGATTCCAGCAAACAGAAGAATGGTTGAGTCAGTATAACTTAAGTGGAGATGAAAGAAGCAATCGAGAATTCATGATTAGTAAACTCAAAGAGCAAATTCAATTCAGTAGAATTAATCAGGCACTTAGCAATGTTTTTAATCTCTTCGGACTATTGAGTAATGCCTTAGTTCTAATTTTCTCCGTGCTCTTTATTTCCTTCTTTTTCTTGAAAGATGGAGATCTGCTGTTAAGGATCATTTATTCACTGACACCAGACAAATACATGAATCAGGTGCAGAATATCTTAAGAAACGCATTAAAACTTCTAACACGCTATTTTGTAGGGTTATTAATTCAAATAACGGCAGTAACTCTACTACTGAGTGCGGGTTTATGGATTATTGGAATTGAAAACGCTTTTTTAATTGGATTCTTGGGCGGTTTAATCAATCTCATACCTTACATCGGCCCTTTGATTGGTGCAACTATAGGGCTTCTTATTACGGCAAGTACCAATATGACTGCCCTAGTTCCAGTAGAATTGAAACCCATTTTGCTTAAAGTAGGTTTAGTATTTCTTTTGGTTCAATTGTTGGATAATTTAGTATTGCAGCCAGTAATATTTTCGAAATCGGCAAATGCGCATCCACTAGAAATTTTTATTGTTATTTCGATTGCTGGAACGATAGCTGGAATTACAGGTATGATCTTGGCAATTCCGGCTTATAGCTTTGTTAGAATCGTAGCGCGAGAATTTTTCTTTGAGTTTAAAGCGGTGAACAGACTAACAAGAAATTTGGAATAAATCAAGCTTAATGTTCTAGTTAGTATGCAAACTAAAATTCAATTTGCATTTAATGTTCTTATGCAATAATTTCAGAATATGAAGTTAAAATTGCATTTTCGCAAGCACATCCTGCTAAATTAGATATTCTATTTCCAATATTTCGCATGCATATTATGAAACAAATAATTATAAAACTGCGGTATTATTCAGATCAGGAGCAAAGTTCATTGCTAATTCCTGTTATACTTTTCTTCATCTTCCTCATGCTATTTACACCCAATTTCTGGTTCACTTCCGATCTCGATTGTTGGAAATATTGGTCTTGGTACACTGATCAAGAGGGTATGAATCAGGCTTACCATTGCGGCACAAACTATCCCCCTATATATTTATACATTCTTCGATTTTTTGATATTTTGATGGGAGGACATGAAAATGCACTGCTGCATTATAGTCGCATTAAATGGATTACGCTACTTTTTGACTTCCTGCCTGTGTTGATCATGTTCTTTGCCGGTATGCGTGCACTAATGCAAAAAAATGAACATTGGTTATTGCTGTTTAATGCTGCCTATCTTTTTAATACATTGGCATGGGGACAAATAGATGCCATACATAGCAATCTCTCATTACTAGCCATTGTTCTGGCCATTCGTTATCCCATGTTAGCGGCTTCTGTATTCATAATAGCGCTCAACACTAAATTACAAGCCATTATATTCTTTCCCATAATTGGAATCATGATTCTGCCCCATTTGCTGTCGTTCAAAAATTGGATTAAAATTAGCCTTGCCGCTGTGCTTACAGAGTTAGCCATTGTTTTTCCATTTCTGCTTGCCGGAGAATTCAAGAATTATTTTGAAGTGATGGTTGATTCTGTTGATTATTTCAAATTAGCTTCCTTAAATGCTTATAATTTCTGGCATTTGATTCTAAGTGCAGACCCCATCACTGTATCAGATCAGGATACATTTTTGGCAATAACATATAAACAGTGGGGACTTTTGCTCTTTTGCGGAAGTAGTGCCTTAGTTTTAATTCCACTTTTGAAAAAAGTTCTCAAGCAGGGTTTTCAATTCTTGTCTGACAAAAAAGGGAAAGAGTTAGTGTTTTTAAGCGCAGCCATGATTTCGCTGTCATTTTTCTTCTTCAACACTCAAATGCATGAACGATATTCACATCCGGCGATGATATTTCTATTCTTCTACGCTTTATTCAGCCGAGACTTTATTCCCTATATTCTAGTTTCGATCGCATATCTCTTAAATATGGAGAGAATTTTGGAGTTTTTTGACGTTCCATATTATACTTTCATTTTCATACCTGAATTCAGTGCAAGCTTGTTTTTGATTGCCTTAATTCTGATTTACAAGAACTTATTTCGAGATTTTCTAATGAAAAACGGCTCTAAAAACGAAGCAGATTCTGCCCCTAATGCGGCTTAACGAATGAAATGCCGAAGAACTGAATTTTATCAATTTCTGTCTGCTTTTTTTACATAATTTTGTATCCCGTATTCATTATATCTGAACACGGGATCATGCCAGAATCTACCAAGTATATTTTTGTTACCGGAGGAGTTACTTCTTCTCTTGGAAAAGGGATTATATCAGCCTCTTTAGCCAAATTACTGCAATCACAAGGTTTTAAAGTTACTATTCAAAAACTGGATCCATATATCAATATCGATCCAGGCACTCTGAATCCTTATGAACATGGAGAATGCTATGTTACGGAAGATGGCGCCGAAACCGATCTGGATTTAGGCCATTATGAGCGATTCCTTAATGTTCCTACCTCTCAGGCAAATAATATCACTACCGGCAGAATCTACCAAAGCGTAATTAACAAAGAGCGCAAAGGCGAATATTTGGGCAAAACCGTTCAAATCATTCCCCATATTACCGATGAAATCAAGCGTTGTATCCAAATTCTTGGTTCAAGAAACGACTTCGATTTTGTGATCACTGAAATTGGCGGAACCGTTGGTGATATTGAGTCTCTTCCTTACATAGAGGCCGTTCGACAAATGAAATGGGAAAAAGGGCGCGATTGCTTGGTAGTCCATTTAACGCTAATTCCTTATTTGAGTGCCGCTGGCGAATTAAAAACCAAGCCCACGCAGCACAGTGTGAAACAGTTATTGGAATTGGGTGTTCAACCGGATATCCTCGTTTGCAGAACCGAACACGAGCTCAATTCATCCATCAGGAACAAAATTGCACGCTTTTGCAATGTGGCTCAGAACGCGGTTATTCAGAGCATTGATGCCGAAACCATTTACGATGTTCCGCTTTTGATGCTCGAAGAAAAGTTTGATGATGTAGTGCTCGAAAAATTAGGCATGAAGCCTAAAAAGCAACATGATCTTAAGAAGTGGACAGACTTTTTGCAGAAATTCAAGAATCCCAAAACGGAGGTAGAAATAGCATTGGTAGGGAAGTATGTAGAACTCAAAGATGCTTATAAATCCATTGCGGAATCATTTGGACATTCCGGAGCAGCCAATGAAGTAAAAGTAAATATTCGCTGGGTACATTCAGAAGAATTAACTGCTCGAAATATTGATGAAACATTAAAGGGAATCGATGGTCTACTAGTGGCTCCCGGCTTCGGTTCGAGAGGAATTGATGGTAAAATAGAAGCCATTAAATAT
>JBDNHP010000407.1:0-5256 GCA_041688765.1 Flavobacteriales bacterium | reverse complement strand
ATAAATATCCTCAAACTTTTAATTTGCTTTTTCATCACCCCGAAGCAGGAACTTGGCTGATGGCAAGCCCTGAAATTCTGGTTTCCAGAAATGAACGCTACTTCAAAACCATGGCACTGGCCGCCACTTGGCCAGCCAATGACGGTGCGCCCAAATGGTCATTTAAAGAATTTGAAGAACAGGGTATGGTTTTGCAATTTATATTACTTCAACTGAAAGGGCTAGTAAGAGAAATGAAAGTTTCGGAGCGCTATACCCGAAATGCCGGACCGGTAAATCATCTTTGCAACGATTTAAGTTTCAAATCTGAATTGAGTCCTGAAGAAATTGCTGCTTTATTACATCCGACGCCAGCAATTGCTGGACTCCCACGAGAGGAATCATTGCAATTTATTCGGAAATTCGAAAATTACGATCGCTCCTATTATACTGGATTTTCCGGGCCTGTTCTAGCAAAAGAAGCCCATTTATTTGTGAACCTGCGTTGCTTGCAAGTGTTTGAAGATAGCTGGGTAGCTTATTCCGGTGGTGGATTGGTAGAAGGGTCTGATGCAGAGAACGAATGGAAAGAAACGGAATATAAGCTGCGTACATTATGGTCTGTACTGGAAAAAATGTAGAACTTTGCTCCGCGAAAAAAGAATGATCTCCGATAAAAATACCGTCCAAGACCTGATCCAACTGCTTAAGGCACAAGGAGTACAGCATATTGTCATTTCCCCGGGATCGCGAAATGCACCTCTTACTATTTCATTCGATGCCGATCCTTTTTTCGAATGTTATTCAGTGGTTGATGAACGCTCAGCGGGATTTTTCGCATTAGGGATTGCTCAACAATTGAATGAACCTGCAGTATTAGTTTGCACTTCGGGCAGTGCCGCAATAAACTACGGTCCTGCTGTTTCTGAAGCATTTTATCAAGGCATCCCGCTCCTCGTAATTACTGCCGACAGACCCCTAGAATGGATTGATCAGGGTGATGGGCAAACAATTAGACAAAGTGGAATATTTGGCTCCTTTGTAAGATTTAGTGCTAATCTTCCAAAAGCCTCCGATGATAATGACAACAGTTGGTACAACGCTAGACTAATTAATGAAGCTATTCTCACATCGATGTTTCCAGCCCCGGGCCCTGTGCATTTGAACATCCCCTTGAGCGAGCCACTTTATGGTACAGTTGAATCACCTATGATTCAAAGTAAAGTGATCGAAAGACTCGATGCCAGACCTATGCTTGATCCCGCAATGGCTGAATATTTAGCCGAAGAATTGAGCAAAACGAAAAAGGTTCTCGTGCTCTGTGGACAATTAAAACCGAATACCGCTTTAAATCAGGCTTTATCGAGATTTGCCAACCATGAAAATGTAGTAGTTCTCACTGAAAGCACTTCTAATCTGCACGACCCCGCATTTATTGGTTGCATTGATAGACTTATCATGACTTTTGATGATGCTGATGAATTGTTATTTCACCCTGATTTGCTCATCACTTTCGGCACTAATATCATTTCCAAAAAAATAAAAGCGCTCCTGCGCAAACATAAGCCTATACAGCATTGGCATATTGACGCTTCCGCAGAATTAATGGACACTTTTCAGTGTTTATCGCGAATTATTCCGGTTGATCCTTTTGTGTTTTTGGAGCAAATTTCTTCAAGTATCAAAAATGAAATCCATTCCTCTTTTGCCTCTTTTATTAAAGTAAGAAATAGCCAATGTACCGAGGCACAACAAGAATTTTTGTTGCGAATTCCATTCAGTGATCTGAGCATTTTTAATCATGTTTTGAGTAATCTTCCGGGAAATCTCGACATGCAAATGGGAAACAGCAGTGTGGTGCGCTATTTGCAACTTTTTGATCCCAAACCCGAAATTCACTATTATGGAAATCGAGGTACCAGTGGCATTGATGGTAGCGTGAGTACCGCTGTTGGCGCAGCCTGGGCGAGTAATCAAACCACTTTGCTGATTACTGGAGACATTTCATTTTTTTACGATAGCAATGCACTTTGGAATAATCATATTAGTCCCGACCTTAAAATTATTCTGATTAATAATGGAGGTGGCGGCATTTTTAGAATCATTGAAGGCCCTGATTCATCGGAAGCCCTAGAGAAATATTTCGAAACGCATCATCAGCGAAATGCAAAATTGCATGCTGAGCAATTTGGTTTAAAATATTGGCAAGCTAAAAATGAAGAGGAATTGAAGGATGCACTAATGGAAATGATTAATTATGATCAGGCTGCTATTCTAGAAGTTTTTAGTCCTCGTGAACTAAATGACAAAGTACTGAAAGATCATTTCAGATTTATTAAAGATCAAATAAAACGCAATTAGAAATATGGCACAGCGAGAATGGAGCACCATCAAGCAATACGAAGACATTTTTTTTGATTTTTACGAAGGAATTGCGCGTATTTCCATTAACAGACCCTCTGTTTACAATGCATTTCGGCCGGAAACGGTAAAAGAAATGATTGATGCCATGGAAATTTGTAGGGAGCGTGGAGATATAGGGGTAGTAGTTCTCACCGGTGTTGGCGACAAAGCATTTTGCTCTGGAGGCGATCAAAATGTTAAAGGAATTGGCGGATATATTGGTTTGGATGGAATTCCGAGGTTGAATGTTCTCGATTTGCACAAGTTGCTTCGTTCTTTGCCTAAACCGGTAATTGCGATGGTAAATGGGTATGCCATTGGCGGTGGACATGTTCTGCACGTAGTTTGCGATTTAACTATTGCTTCCGAAAATGCTCGTTTTGGTCAAACCGGACCAAAAGTGGGAAGTTTTGACGCAGGCTTTGGCTCGTCATATTTGGCTCGTCATGTTGGACAGAAAAAAGCCAGAGAAATTTGGTTCTTATGCGAACAATATACTGCGAAAGAAGCAGAAGACATGGGAATGGTGAACAAAGTGGTGCCTTTTGATCAACTCGAAGATGAAACCGTACGCTGGTGTAAAACCATTTTAAAACGCAGCCCATTAGCCATCCGAATGATTAAACGCGGATTGAATGCTGAGCTCGACGGACAGCGCGGATTGATGGAATTTGCAGGCGATGCCACCCTTATGTTCTATTTAATGGAAGAAGCACAGGAAGGCCGCAATGCCTTCCTGGAAAAACGAGAGCCGGATTTTACTAAATTCCCTCGTTTCCCTTGACCTCGAGCCCTACACCGAGTTCATCAAAAGCTTGGATAAAAGCAGCCAGACTGCGTACCCTGCCTTTAGCATTTTCAAGCATCATAACCGGTATGGCTCTTTCGGCTGAAAGGGGCTCTGCACAATGGGATTTATTCATTCTTGCTATTATTACAACGCTTTTACTTCAAGTACTTTCCAATCTCGCTAATGATTATGGCGATTTTCAAAACGGGGCAGATAATGTAGCTCGAATTGGCCCCTCAAGAGCTGTTCAACAAGGTTGGATTAGTCCAAAAGCTATGCGATCGGCCATTATACTCATTACTATTTTGGCAATTCTTTCTGGTATCTACCTTTTATACCGAGCATTCTCCGGTGCAATAAGTCTGCATTTTCTATTGTTTCTATTGCTGGGCATATTCGCAATTGCCGCAGCCATCAAGTACACCACCGGTAAAAATCCTTATGGATATCAAGGATTAGGGGATGTATCTGTCCTTTTCTTTTTTGGAGTTTTGGGCGTGACGGGTAGCTATTTTCTTTTCAATTCTTCTTTTGATTACATCGCTCTTTTACCCGCATTGAGCATTGGTTGCTTTTCAACGGCAGTGCTCAATCTTAACAATATGCGCGATATAGAAAACGATGAGGTTAGCCATAAAATTACTTTAGCAGTTCGATTAGGTAACAAAAAAGCCAAAGTTTATCACTTCTCCCTCATTCTGTTTGCTTGGCTCTCCATCACCTCGTACTTGTTTATTCAATCAGATGAGATTCTTGACTGGCTTTGTTTACTGGCCATGCCACCATTTTTAATCCACTTGCTAAAAGTGAAGAAAGCCAAATCGGCAGCCCAGTTTGATCCAGAACTCAAAAAAGTAGCCCTATCTACTTTTCTTTTTTCATTGCTCTTTCTATTCTCACAAATCCTTTAAAACGCCATTGCGAATTTCCATTTTTGATTTGAATTAGCCCCATTACTATTCAACAGATGTTCATGCATTTTTAATATTGGTCGAATTTTAGATTGCTGCATTTCCTGTTTTCAGTGCTGGGGCACCCGGGGTGATTTTGGTGACAATTTGGATGACCTAGGCTAGGTCAATTTGAAATGGAATTTAAATATGGTAGAATTTATGCAATTTCAACTGAATATTTTTGGCCTGTTTTGACTCAGGAAGTAGAAGTTTCACTTGGTATGTTTCGAGTAAACTCTGCTGCTATTTTTACTGATGGAGCATATTGATCATCTCTGAAACGCTATGTAGATCATTGTAAATAATTTATACTACAAGCCTCTAAGAGATATAAGTTTCCATTCGTCTTGGTAAACGATTATAGACAAGATTTAGGCATGGTTCTGTCTTCGATATTTCAAAAGTTTTCTTGGTATGAAAGGATATGTAGTTTGCTCAGTTTCAAATTGCCATTGGTGTGATTTTGTTTTAATCAATCTCTTTTTTGATTTGAGCTAAGTTATATGGCGTTTTTAAACGGATGTGGTTGTAGGTGGAGGAGGTTGATTTGGTGAGTGGTTGATGGAATGGGGGTTTTGGAGGGGTGTGAGGAGGGGGTGATGCCACTAGGTTTTGGGATTCCCTTAGATTTTCTACTTAATTCGCATAGCCTTGTTCACTGGGCGGATTGCTTCATTTTCTTTGTTCTGAAAAACTGAATATTATGAAAATGAAAAGTAAATTGCTCGCGTTCAACGAGTCATTTGATACTGACACAAAATGCCTTGATTTTCTTTGCCAGTTAAAGTGGGGTAATGGCTTTTGTTGCTATCGATGCAAACACACCACTGCAATTAAAGGGCGGACTTGGTATTACAGAAGGTGCCAAAACTGCAAATATGATGAGTCCTGCACAGCCAATACCTTATTTCATAAACTGAAGATCCCTGTAAAGAAAGCTTTTTTGCTTGTTTATCAGCTCAGCAGCTCGAAGAAGGGAATGTCTTGTTGCGAGATAAAGCGTCAATTTAATGTACACCTAAAAACGGCATGGTTTTTCAAATGCAAGACCCAACAGGCCATGCAGGATGGTTCGATTAAAAAGTTCAAGGAATATGTAGAACATTGTGCAGCTCCCCCCGAAAACCAAGT
>JBDNHP010000406.1:0-1096 GCA_041688765.1 Flavobacteriales bacterium | reverse complement strand
CGTCCTTGCGTTGGCTAAAAACGGAGCCTTTAGTTTCGCCATTGCAAGAGCCTCTGCGATGCTAAAGCGAATTATTAGCTCAGCTCTCAGTCAGGAAAAACAACCGCATTTGGACCAATTCCTACTTCCCATTTATTCAAATAAATTCCCGTTTCACTGAATTTTTTCACTTCGCCCGAACTTATATAATCTGAAAATGAGGTAGTCCAAATGGAGCCATCCGAGGGATTAACATTAAAAGCACTATACATTCCATCAATTAATAATTCAGCATTCTCAGGATTTGAGTTTGATGCGAATACATAAATGCCATCATTTAAATACAGAACACTCACACCATCAGCGCTTAATTCAAGATGCAAAGGATGATCCCCTTCCTCCCCTATTTCATAACTCGCAAGCACATCCAGAGTATTTGAATCAATCTTATGGATTACCGGTATTGAATGTCCGGTATTATTCCAGTTTTCATCATACATCGTTGCTCCGCTGCAAAGCACCCAAACAATACCATCATTATCACAAACACAATCCACTGGTCGATCTGATAGATCTAACCTAGCAATTTCTGTATCACTCGATGTTGAAATAACACTCAAGGTATTATCTTCCGACCAACCCCCACTATTGGTAACAAAAAGTTTATCCGAAAAGGAACACATTTTTTCTGGGCCAAATCCAACTGGAATAGATGCAACAAAAGTTTTAGTAATTTCATCAATTACCACTACTTCACCTTCCAAATTTCCAGCACTGAGATAAATTTTTCCATTTCCATTGCTGTAAAGATGGCGAGGATAGGAAATTCCTTGAATCAAGCCTTTGTTCTCTAAAGTAATGGCATCCAAAATCTGAATTTTTTCGGATCCATTTAATACCAAAAATGCCTGATTCCCAATCCGTATAGTAGATTGAAGCACATCACCCAAAGCCGTTCCATTCACTTGTTGATAGGCATTTGCGATAGTTGAGCCATCTCCATAAAGCACATCAATTCCAGCATTCCCTGCCAAAAATGCACCTTCATTTAAGACCCAAGGCGAAGCACTATCATCGCCTTTTACTTCCACCGGATCATTATTATCCTTCTTGCATG
>JBDNHP010000405.1:0-2555 GCA_041688765.1 Flavobacteriales bacterium | reverse complement strand
TTTTTTGACAATACATCTTGCATGGCATTAGCGAGCGCAATCGGATCGAAAATAATTCCATGCGAATTTGATTTAGTCGCAAATCCGGAACGATGAAAAAAGTGCTGCATCTTTTCAGCAAAGCAAGAGCCTGCAAGGAATACTCGATTGCGTTGGGAGAATTGAATGCTCGATTTATTAATCGGAACAACAGTGCGGAAAAGCATGGTAATAGGATATTTTTAAGATGGCTGGAAGTTACGTAGAATTAAGAAAGTATTTTGATGATTTAAGAGGTTTGGATTTGTAGGAGATGCAACAACCAGGACTGATTTGAGGAAAAAGAAAGGCGGAATTTTTGGTAAAGAAGAGCATAAAACCTATCATCCGTTTTTTCCATAATGCATATTTAATTAGTCTTTAATCTACATTTTCACTTCCATATATAGTATAACAATCATATACAAGCTCTCACCAGCCCCCTAAATGATTGGACTCTGATTATAACATTGAATAACAATTTGGTAAAGGATTATTCGATTTATAGTCCGGTTTACGAAGTATTAATTTGAACGTAAACAAAGATCTTTATTGCACAAAGCTCCAAAAATGTATATTAGAAGCATGATAAAGCACCTCTACCTCCGTTGTGCCATTGCGCTCCTAAGCTTCAGTAGTTCTTCATCATTAAATGCCCAAGAAATCCAATGGTGGTATGATACTTATGACTCTTCTTTTGGACAAAGTGCTGCTGACGATATAGACGGAGACGGAAATTTGGAGATCGTTTTTGGCTGTTATCGCAACGATAGCTCTATTTATGCGCTCAATGCCGATTTAGGAACTCTACTTTGGAAATACAATGCTCATGCTCCAGGTGCAGAAGGATGCAATGACGTGGCAGCTCTCATTTTTGACGTGGATAATGATGAACTTCCTGATGTGATAGTGCCAAGTTCATGTAACCCCATCACCTATTGTTTTAATGGGGCGGATGGCAGTATAAAATGGCAATGTAATACGCGTGGAAGTGATTCACCTCCTACAATTGCAGATATAGACAACGACGGAGAAATGGAAATTTTACACGGAGAATTTGGAGGTTATGTTCTTTGCATCGATGCGCTCAGTGGCAATCCAGAATGGGAAATTGCGGTGGATTTGAATTCTTGGATTCAAACAGCCCCCACTATTCTTGATCTCAATAATGACGATCAATTAGACTTTGTGGTGGCTTCCTGGAATTTCTCTGATCAGGATAGTGTTTACGCATTTAAAGGGGATGATCAATCTAAGTTATGGTCATATCCTGTGCATGATGTAATGTACCACGGAACTGCAGTGGCTGATTTTGATGAAGATGGGAATCCTGAATTACTCATAGGCTCTTATAATGATACCTTGTATTGCATTAATGGGGAAGATGGAAGCACCGCTTGGAAATATAAAGGACTAGGCGGATATATTGGAGCTCCAGCATCCATTGCAGATATTGACAATGATGGCTTTTGCGATGTGGTTTTTGTAAATGGATATATGGTAACCGCATTGTCAGGTGATGGAACATTAAAATGGAATTATTCTATTCCGGGATTTGCAGGTGCTTTCAGAGGTTGTGCGCTATCCGACATCAATAATGACGAATATCCTGATGTGATCTTTGGTACAAGCAACGGTGTGGTGATTGCCCTAAATGGAAATAATGGAACAATCATTTGGACTAAAGATCTAGCCGCACATTATGGGAATGATGCATTTGATATTAATCATGCCCCACTCGTTGCCGATTTTAATAATGATGGCGCAATGGATGTCTTCATCATTGGTGGATATTCGACATATCCAGATTTTCAAAATAATTTCGGCAGAGCTTATATGTTAACAGCGGGACTTGGTAATGGTCCGGATTGGTTGATGTTTCAGCATGATGTGAGAAGGCAAAGTTCACTGTGCTTTAATGAAACTAGTGTTGTTGATGAAGTAAATTTGGATGAGATCGATATGAGCATTTACCCTAATCCAAGCAATGGAGTTTCAAGACTAACATTTAGTAATCCCGAAAATGAAATTTTCAGTATTTCCATTTTCAATTCTAGTGGTTTACTTATCGATTTAACATCAAATGTGAGGGGAAATTCTTACGAACTATCATTGCAAAGCAGAGTTAGCGGATTGTACTTTGTGCAATTGAAAAGTGATTCAGGTAAATGCCATAATAAGAAATTAATAATACAGCATTTCGATTAGGGAAAAAGCCATTTATCATTGCCTTTCAGCTTAATAATGAGTCAAAAGGCTATACTTTCTTAGTAAAATGTGGTCTTTTGTGGATATTCTTTGACTTCGCAAATGAGGCAAAAAACGGAGCATTACTACGGACTCGGAATATCCGAAATCCTAATATCCAAAGCACATTTGAAATGCCCTTCCGGACAAGCACGATGACCATGCAATCCGCATGGTCTGCAAGGCAATACCTCAATCACCTCCACCACATGTGCATCTGAAGAGAGTGGACCAAATCCAAATTCAGGAATAGTACTACAGTAAATAGCAGTAACCGGTGCATTCACAGC
>JBDNHP010000404.1:0-5360 GCA_041688765.1 Flavobacteriales bacterium | reverse complement strand
GATTAGGCGTGTTTTGCATAAGTTGAAGCATTTGATCCTCACTTAACTCAGGCACACCAATAGCGGCATCAAGTCCAAGGCGAATCGCAGGAGAAAAGTCGTTAAAAGTGTACCAAGCCACAGCATTTCCAGCTCCATAAGGACCATATAGGAAAGTTGAGTTGTCATTATCACCTGCACTTCCACGCATGTTCAATGCAGGATCTTGAGAGAAGTGATGAATTGTAGCCAAGTACGTTTGTCCAACTTCCAATTCGATAGGATCTTCAATAGCAAGATTCACATCACCGGTGAGATCACCATTAGCCAAAGTGTAATAAGTAAAAGAAGCAGTGATTGGTTCAATTTCAGTTTCACCAAAAACATAAAGTGCCGCTTCTATTTCTTGTCCGATTATTGTTCCACTCGCAAGACGGAATTGAATTAACTCGAAATAAGTATCCGGCTCATAAACTGCAAAAGCTGTACCCATAATATACTCAGAGGCAGTAGAAGTTCCTGCACCAAGTGTACCATTAAAGGTAGCTGTTAGAGCGTTGTAATTATCATTGCCCCAGAGGTCTTCAGTAACCTTAAACTCTTCGGTACCAACGTTATCAGCTGGAAGATCTTCACCACCCTGGCCTGCTACGTAATAATCAACAGTGTAAGTATCTACATCTAATGGCACGAAACCGGTGTCAAACCAAATGGTATCAAGTTGACCAGGTACCACTGTTAATGGATCACTTGTGCCTTCAAAAACAGGATTTACATCACCTGCGCGAGTTATAACTACGTCAATTGTAACATCTTCAACGCTAGCACCCATATTACGAAAAGCGGTACCAACAACTTTTGGCTGTGTTGATTGAGCTGCAGGAATCATAGTGTATTCGTAATCGAAAATGATATCACCAGACCACTGATCAACAAGTTGAACATCATGAGTAGCAGGCTCAGTAAGACGAACATCATCTATCATCCAACCATAAGCAATTTCTCCTGACCAATTGAATCGCAACCACATAAGGTTAGCACCATCAACATCAACAGAGATATTGTATGTGCGTATTTCTGAATTAGCCGTAGTAGCACCACCATTTGCAGTTAACATTGGAATGTCTGAGTGATCTCCTACAGTGTAAAAGTCAATGCCATTAGTACTCACTTGTACATTAAAAATGTCTGTGAAACGAGCGCCATACACATTATACTCCAAAAGCGCTGCATCAATAGCAGACACATCAATAGGATTTGAGGTGGTAAGATTATACTCACCAGGCGTTGGGGTTGGGTTATCGATAGGGTTATCATTCCAAACAAATGCATAGTTACCATCAGAATCAGAATTGATGGTTGCATTATAGAACCAACCTGTTTCTGAATTGGTAATTTCCCAACCGAAATCTCCATAGAGCACTTGCGTGTTCCATGTAGCCGGATTAGAGAAATCATCTGACCAAAGAACACCACCTCCACGCAAATTTGCTTGGTCGGCAGGAACTTCATGAACATTGTTAATTGCACGAATTTGTGGTGCAATTTGCTGAACACCTGGCTCAGTCTTCCACTGCGCATTGGCAGTTGAAATTAGTCCTAGTGCAAAAACGAAAGTAAATATCTTTTTCATTGAGATTTATTTGAGCGAATGAAGGTAAGAAAATAACTAATATAGAAAAGCGAAATTCAAAAAAAAGGCATCCAAAAGATGCCTTTTTTGAGCTTATTGTGAAATCAATTACTTGATCATCATTTTTCGACTTAAACGAGCATCAGCAACCTGCACCGTGTACTGGTAAGTACCAGCAGGTAAATTAGCTACGTTAAGGTCAATTACGAACTGACCAGCAGCACGATTTCCTTCTTCTTGAGCTAATACAAGTTTACCTGCAATATCATACACTTCAATGCTCACACGCGCAGCATTGTTAAGAGTTAGAGAAATGCGAGTATTGTCATCAGCAGGATTTGGGAAGTTTTGTCCAAGACTAAAATCAGCAGCTGCGATTTCAGAAATTGCAGTTGTGTTTTCAGCATCTTCGTCAAAATTCAAACGAACCATCGGAACTTCATTAGTATAGTACCAATCGAAATCTGGGAAAGCGCCATACACAAAACATGTTTGGTTTGGAGCAAAACGAGATTCACCAATTTGAACGTTTGCACCACCGTAGTGTTCAATGCTAGGCATAACGAAATCACCAGCAAATACATCAACAGGCTCTGTTAATAAGAAGGTATGCCACATTGGTGCAGCATCACCATCATTAAGAAGAGAAGCAACGATCGGCAATTCATCCGATTGTACTAATGGATCAAAGGTTTCAGTAGTGATATCACGAAGTGAAGCAATTACTTCTGTACCAAGTTCAGAACCAGTCATGAAAGCTACATCAATAGCATAAACAGTAGCATCATTGAAGATTTGGAATAGCGGACCAGCTGCCCATTCTTCTGTTCCATCAGCCGGGAAAACACCGCTAAAGTCGCCGTCGTCACGACCCATAGAAAACTCAGTAACTTCAAAACTCGCACTTAATTCATTATCACCCGGGTTCTCATCCGTTGCATCAGCAGAAACGATATAATTAATATTATAAGTTCCAACTGTAGCAGGAGGAGTATAACCAATCGCGATTAAAGAATCAGAAAAGGCGTATGGTAAAGAAATGGCATCAGAAGTTGCTACAAGTGTACCATTTACTTCAACATTCATTTCTACGTTAGTTTGTCCTTCTACACCAATATTAACTACATCACTGCGGAACTGGAAATCAGGAATTTGAGTTGTTGGATAAGCGCCGTATTCATAAAGACCTGTATTGTTGAAATCAGAATAAGTAGCTGATAAAACTTGAATATCATTCTCCGGAGTATCAAAGATTTGGATATCATCGATCATCCAAGCATAACCCCACGTTCCTTTCCAACGGAAACGCATATACACTGTTGACTCTCCACCAGCTGCTGCGGTGATGTCAAAAGTTTTGACAGTTGGATTAGCAACATCGTCCTGAGTGCTCATTGCGGGCCAAAGCTCATAACGCAAACCTGGCGCTTCTGAAACTTCAAAAGTGGTAACATCCGGCCAGTTAACACCATCAGTTGAGAATTCAACTAAACAGTATTCATTGCCATCGCTATTTCCATTGTCCCACATGTAATAAAACGTCTGGAAAGACATAGATACATAAGGGTGGGCTGAACAATTGATTGGCTGAACAGTTTGGAACCAGCAATTCTCGATGCCTGTTCCACCTTCTTCTCCGCCAAATAGATCCGAATCAACCATTGCAAAACCGTTAGCGCTAGTTGTGGATGCTAGTGGGTCGATAGGTGCACCGCCAGTTGGCTCAAGACCTGTTCCAATTTCCCAATTCAATCCATCAACAAATTGGGTTAAGCCAGTGCTGTATGCATCATTGATCGACCAATTAGCAGGGGTGCTGAAATCATTGGTCCAAAACACTTCATGATCACCTGATTGAACAGTTACGTGGTTATTTTCAAAACGGTTGTCACGGACTTTCTCTTTTGCCATTGGTAACTTCTGCTGAGCAGTAGCACCGAAAGTGAGAAGACCAGCACATACAAATGCGTAGATTTTCTTCATGTTTTTATTTGTTTGATAATTAAAATTGCCTGTTTTTTCCATTTTGGCCGCGCAAATATAATAAATCAGTCCTTATAAAACAGAGAACTGATATAGGCTATTTACACTCTGCCTGTTATACAATACAATAATGCAAGGCGTTTCCCTAACAACACCGTCCATATAATTCCATACTGCTGATTATCAAGCCTCTGCAAAAATCTCCATAGGTGGGCAACTACAGACCAGATTTCGGTCACCATAAGCATTGTCAACTCTTGCTACAGCCGTCCAGAATTTAGCTTCACGAATATAGTCCAATGGGTAAGCGGCTTTCTCGCGACTATAACCGTGGTTCCATTCATTGGCGCATACTTCTGCGCATGTATGAGGCGCCATTTTCAAAACGTTGTCAAGTTTATCAGCGCCCTGTTCTACTTCGCGCACCTCCTCTCTGATGCTGAGCATGGCCTCACAAAAACGATCCAATTCTTCTTTAGGCTCACTTTCAGTTGGCTCAATCATTAGGGTTCCAGCAACTGGGAAAGAAACGGTAGGTGCGTGAAAACCATAATCCATCAATCGCTTGGCAATATCTTCTACTTCAATGCCAAATGATTTGAATGAACGACAATCAATAATTAACTCGTGAGCTACTGTTCCATTAGAACCCTGATAAAGAATGTCATATTTATCTTCTAGTCTTGATTTGATATAATTGGCATTCAGAATGGCATATCGGGTTGCATCGGTTACGCCTTGTGCACCAAGCATTTTAATGTAGCCATAAGAAATCAAAAGTATCAATGCGCTTCCAAATGGTGCGGCAGAAACTGCATCGATAGCGTTTTTGCCTCCAGTTTGAACAAGTGGATTGCCAGGTAAAAACTCCACTAAATGTGACGCTACACCAATAGGGCCCATACCAGGACCACCGCCACCGTGGGGAATTGCAAAGGTTTTGTGCAGGTTAAGATGGCAAACATCTGCCCCAATTCTGCCCGGACTGGTTAAACCAACCTGAGCATTCATATTAGCGCCATCCATATATACCTGTCCGCCATTATCATGGATAATCTTGGTTACTTCCATCACACCCTCTTCAAAAATCCCGTGAGTTGAGGGATAGGTCAGCATCAGCGCTCCAAGGTGATCTCTGTGTTGTTCTGCCTTAGCTTTAAGATCAGCCACATCAATATTACCTTTCTCATCACAAGCAACTACTACAACACTCATTCCTGCCATTACAGCACTTGCCGGATTAGTTCCGTGTGCTGAAGATGGTATAAGACACACATTACGATGAGAGTCTCCTCGTGATTCGTGATATGCGCGGATTACTAATAATCCGGCGTATTCGCCTTGAGCGCCTGAGTTGGGCTGCAATGAAACTCCTGCAAATCCGGTAACTTCGCTTAAATCTTTGGCTAATTCGTCTACAACGCGCAAATAACCCGCTACTTGATTAGCTGGTGCAAAAGGATGCATATTTGCAAATTCAGGCCAAGTTAAAGGCAACAACTCTGCTGCGGCATTCAGTTTCATAGTGCAAGAACCCAATGCAATCATAGCATGTGTGAGAGATAAATCACGATTCTCCAAGCGCTTCATATAGCGCATCATTCCAGACTCGGAATGATGGGCATTAAACACGGAATGGCGGAGATAATCATCTGCACGTAAATTGGAAGATTTGATTCCAGACTTTGCCGGAGATGAAGCATTAACTTGCTTATCAATTCCCAATGCTCTGAGGATATCATTCAAATCTCCATAAGTCACTGTT
>JBDNHP010000403.1:0-3765 GCA_041688765.1 Flavobacteriales bacterium | reverse complement strand
TTTATACATATCTGGAATCCGAATCCAAATTTGTATATTTATACAATTTTGGAATCTGAATCCATTTCTAAATAATTATTCATTTTTGGAATAGTGGGGTATATATCATTTATTTTTGATCAACTGAAATTACTATGATCAATCGACTAATTTTACCTGAGGCAATACACGCCCTAAGCCAATTCCGGGCACTTTGCATTACCGGTCCAAGGCAAAGCGGAAAAACAACTTTGAGCAAAACACTATTCAAAGGGAAAGCATATGTCAATTTTGAAAATCCGTCAGTTCAGGAACAAGCATTAAAAGACCCTGTGGGTTTTCTCAACATGTATAAGGATGGAGCCGTTTTTGACGAAGTTCAACGAATGCCTGATATATTCCGCTATTTGCAAGAAATTCTGGACAATAACAATAAAAGAGGACAATTCATTCTTACAGGATCTAACAATTTTTTACTTCAAGAAAAAGTATCACAATCGCTCGCGGGCAGAACTGGGTACTTATCGCTCTTACCACTCAGTTTTGAAGAATTAAAAAGTATGAAACCTGTCTATGATGATGTTGATCAGTATATTCTGAGAGGTGGCTATCCGGAAATCTGGACAGAGAACCTCAATGCAAACACATGGATGAGCAGTTATATCCAGACCTATGTACAGCGTGATGTTCGAATGATCCGCAACATCAATAATTTGGCAGTTTTCAACCGTTTTGTACATCTCTGTGCCAATTACTCAGGACAAATCCTAAACCGCACTGAACTTGCTCAGCAATGTGGGGTGGACAACAAAACCGTTTTAGCTTGGCTCGGGCTGCTAGAAAACAGCTATATCATTTTTCATCTTCAGCCTCATTTCAGTAACTTGAACAAACGCATAGTAAAAAGTCCAAAACTGTATTTCTACGACACTGGATTACTTTGCAGCTTACTGAATATTAGAAGTGTAAATGGCCTAAAAAAGCATCCTGCCTATGGTTCCATTTTTGAAAATTGGGTAATCTCCGAAATCCGGAAAAACGAATTCAACAAAGGAATTGCTGACTCCACTTACTACTATCGAGACAATAATGGTAATGAAGTTGATTTGATCCTCGAAAAGAATGAAGAACCGATTGCGATTGAAATAAAATCAAACAAAAAGCTGAATAACAATCACTTACGTGGATTAAAATATTGGCATAGGTACCATAGCAACAGTCAAAAGATTTTGATTTACAATGGTAAAGAATCGCAGTCGATAACCGAAAACATTGCCGCCATTCCATGGAACGAAGTAGCGTATATATGATTGCCCATTCCGTCTTCTAAAAACAGGCATTAAAGCAAAAATTTGTCTCATTTTGATTCCCATGCAACCTATAAGGGAGAAAAGTATATCTTAGTAGTATGAGCATTATGACAAGGATTTTTCAACTTTTGCCCATTTTAGTAATATGCATCAATGTTGCTGCCCAAGAATTTCCTCAGAGTTCAGGGCATTACAAATTTATTGAAAACAAAGGGCAATGGCCAACTCAAGTAGCCTTAAGAGCAGAAACTGAGTCCGGTTATGTCTATTTGGAAAACAATGCCATCACTTTCGATTTTCTCGATGGTATGGCCATGAAGGAATTTCACGATCGCCATCATAGCAAAGAAATCAATACTTCTTCCCTGCCTGTCATTCGCGGACATGCTTACCAAGTAGTATTTGTTGGCGCTAATGAGCATTGCATTCCCAAAGGATTTGATCTCAATGAGGGGAAATACAACTTTTTCAAAGGCAATGATCCAAATAAATGGGGCAGTAATTGTTCCGCATTCAAAGGGGTGATTTGGGAAGATCTTTACCCTGGAATCGATCTCCTGATGTACTCCAACGATTTCTTTTTAAAATATGATTTCATTGTAGAGCCCGGTGCTGATCCTTCATTAATACAACTGAATTACGAAGGACAAGACAAGCTCAAGTTGGAAAATGGCCGACTAATTATTAGCACTAGTGTCAACGAAATTATAGAGCAAAAGCCTTTAGCTTATCAGAACAATCCGGAAGGGAAATCATTCCCACAATGTAAATATGAGTTAGTTGGAAATACCATGCGATTTGGACTTCCGGAAGGATATCAGAACAAGAAAAAATTAGTTATTGACCCTGAGCTCATTTTTAGCACCTACACCGGTTCTTTCTCCAATAATTTCGGCTATACCGCTACGTATGATGCACTTGGCTACCTCTATTCCGGGAGCTCCGCTTTTGGTACTCAATATCCCGTTGTTTTAGGCTCGTATGAACTCAATTTTCAAGGTGGATTAGTAGATATAGCCCTTTCCAAATTTGATGTGAGTGGTACTTTCCTCATATACTCCACTTACTTGGGAGGATCGGTTGACGAGTTGCCGCATAGCCTTATTGTAAATACTGCCGGAGAACTATTTATGTACGGTACAAGTTCAAGTCTCGATTTTCCAACAACCGCAGATGCATACGATCAAAATTTCAATGGCGGAAGCGGATTGAATTTATTGAATGGATTAGGAGTTAATTATACTAATGGTTCTGACATCGTAATCTCGAGATTGAGTGCTGATGGTTCTGAATTGTTGGCCTCCACTTATGTTGGTGGATCAGGCAATGACGGTCTAAATGTTGGTTCCCCTTTAAAATTTAATTATGCAGATGAAATTAGAGGTGAAATTCTAATCGATGAACAGAATAATATTTATATCGCCAGCAGTACAAATTCCAACGATTTTCCCGTAACTCCGGGTGCATTTCAACCACTTTACGCCGGAGGTGGACAAGAAGGATGCATTTTCAAAATGGACAATAGTTTGTCAACCATGATTTGGTCTTCTTATCTCGGAGGAAGTGATGATGATGCGGTGTACTCTGTGGATATAGATAGTAATCAGGATGTTATTGTTTGTGGCGGAACACAAAGCAACGATTTCCCTACCACTTTCGGCTCTATTCAAATAGGCTATGCTGGTGGAATTGCCGATGGTTTCATGACTAAAATATCTCAAAATGGAAATCTGATATTGAATTCGAGTTATTGGGGAAGTTCAGCTTATGATCAGATCTATTTTGTGGAATTAGATGATGAAGATCGTATCCACGTTTTTGGGCAAACACAGGCATCCGGAAGTGTATTCATCATTAATGCCGCATACGGTCAGCCAAGCAGCGGGCAATTTATTTCCAAATTTAATTCTGAACTATCCATTTTAACATGGAGCACTTCTTTCGGAACAGGAAATAGCACTCCAAATATTTCTCCAACTGCCTTTCTGGTAGATGTTTGCGAGAAAATCTATCTCAGCGGCTGGGGAAGCAGTATTCAGGGTAGTTCATTAACTGTATCAGGATTGCAAGTAACACCTGGAGCTTATCAAACTTCTACCACAGGTAATGATTTTTATTTGATGGTTTTGGAAGATGACGCCAGCGACATTTTCTACGGCTCCTATTTTGGTGGCAGTAACAGTGCTGAACACGTTGATGGAGGAACGAGTCGATTTGATAGGAAAGGCGTTATTTATCAAGCTGTTTGCGCGGGATGTGGGAATAACAGCGATTTTCCAATCGAGCCAAATCCAGGGGCCTTAAGTCCGCTCAACAACAGTAGTTGCAATCTTGGTGTATTCAAATTCGATTTCCAACTTCCAATTACGGTGGCAGATTTTATTGTAGATCCCGCCATTTGTTTGCCTGCCGAAATTCAACTACAAAACACGAGCATTGGAGGCAGCACGTATTTCTGGGATTTTGGTGATGGCAA
>JBDNHP010000402.1:0-12803 GCA_041688765.1 Flavobacteriales bacterium | reverse complement strand
TGGCAAAAAACCAATCCTGCAGATGATCGCAATATGTGCAATTGGGCCATGCGATCGCTTCTGATTGAAGATGGAGAACGACTTATGCTCATTGACTGCGGAATAGGCAATAAACAAGATGAGAAGTTTTTCAGTCATTATTATCTTCATGGGAATGATAGCCTGGATAAGAGTTTGGCTCAACTTGGATTTAGTCGCAATGACATCACCGATGTATTTTTGACGCATTTGCATTTTGATCATTGTGGAG
Organism: Flavobacteriales bacterium; assembly: GCA_041688765.1. Taxonomy (GTDB): domain Bacteria; phylum Bacteroidota; class Bacteroidia; order Flavobacteriales_D; family Sanyastnellaceae; genus JBDNHP01. The sequence goes on along the minus strand of JBDNHP010000402.1, from coordinate 12,553 downwards.
GGGCGATCGAATTTGATGCTAGTAAATCTGTCTTCCGTCCAGCCTTTGCTAATGCTCATTTTTGGAGTAATGAGGGGCATTGGGAATGGGCAACTAAACCAAATCCCCGAGAAAAAGCCAGTTTTTTAAAAGAGAATATTCTGCCTATTTCTGAAAGTGGTCAGCTCAAAATGATAGCACGAAATGCTCAAGAGCGAGTGGCTTCTGAGGTAGTTAAGGGAATTGATATCTTTTTTGCTGACGGACATACTGAAAGCCAAATGATTCCGCTTATTAAATACAAGGATCAAACAATAGCGTTCATGGCAGATTTATTACCGAGTACCGGACACATTCCATTAGCTTACGTGATGGGTTATGATACTAGGCCATTGTTAACCCTAACTGAAAAATCTGAATTCCTTCAACGCGCGGCTGATGAATCCTGGGTTTTGTTTTTGGAACATGATCCTATCAACGAATGTTGTACCGTTATGCACACCGAGAAAGGAGTACGATTGAATAAGAGTGGGAATCTTGCTGAATTTTGCGGTTTATGATGAGGATTACTATTTGTATATTCTTTTTGGTCTTCGGATATAAGGTCTCAAATGCCCAAGTTCAATCTGTGGTTGAACGTGAGTATTACAGTCAGGTTGCTGCATTGAAGAATGGGATTTTGATTGTTCAATTACCAAAAGCTTTATCGAATACCGGAATACGCACTCGTAACGAAGCCCCTGAAACTCAAAATAATCTGAGTTCGGAAGATCTAAGATCTATGAGGACGGCATTTGATAAAATATATGTTTTTTCTGAAATTTATTTTTATCAAATGCAGAACGAAAATGATGTTTTTATAGATCAATTCAATCGATTGGAAACGAGTAGCACTGAAATTATTACTTTAAAAAATGAAAGTGGCAAAGAACTATTTATTGCCGAATATGTTTTCTCGCATGTTTCGAGAAAAGAATGTTATATCTCAAAACGCAATTCAAAGAGCAAGGTAAAAGAATCTAAAACGGAATACAGCGATTTTAGAAAAGCGAGCAGTTTATACGATCCCGAGCTTTTGATAGAAGGTGGTATAATCATTAGTAGACTGAATCCCAAGTTTAGAAACTTGAATAAGCGCAAAGATCTGGTGAGTGATTTTATATTCAAATCGAGATTGCACAAGACATTAGCTTCCACGGAGAGATTTGAAGATTGCATACGCTATCTTCAAGAAGGCTTAAACAAAGATTATCAAAGGTCATTGAAGGTATTGGGGAGTTAGAGCGATTTGGAAATTGGACAGTTTTCAAATTAGTCATAAAACAAAAATGGCCGCTCCGTAATGAAGCGACCACTTATGATTGTTAGTTAGGAAGTTTTAGAGGCAATTAACTTTAGTAACGGTTTTCTTCTCATAAACATAAACGCATTTACATGATTCCCTAAGGGTAGTAATGGCGCCCGTTTTAGCTTTGAACTCTTTAAATTTCATAGTGTTCAAATCATAGGCGGCAATGTCTGCTTTTGCTGTTTTCATGACCAGAATATTGTCATAGAGGGCTTCCATTTCTGATGTTTTATATTTAGCTGAACCTATCAATTTACCGCTAACATAATTGTGCGTAGCCAGCCCTTTTTCACCAACTACCACAATTTTACCATCAAAATCGAGGATACTTGCAGCAAGACCTATTCCATCATCAGCTAAAAGAATTTCATACACGTCGGCACCATTTGTATAGTCTACTGCATACAAAGCTTTACCGCTGCACACATAAACATTTTTATCATCCACCATCATATTTGTGATCCCTTTTCTGAAGCGTTCAGATTCCCATGCTTTAGAACCATCAGCGGTATTGAAAGCTTGGAGGCCATTTGGTTTAATATTAGGGTACCAAATTCTCCATTCTTCGATAATGGTTATTGAACCATCCGGAGCTACTTCTCTTCTGTATATATAAGCTTGGGCTTCCACGTTACCTCCAATTTGAAGAATGATTTTATCTCCGATAATTGCCATGTTTGGAATGGCTTTCGCCTCTTTTATTTCCGGTGAAGTCCAAAGCAATTTACCCGATTGTAAATCATATTTTTTGATGAATTGATTTCGTTTGTTCGACATGTCTAATACATAAACATCATTACCCACTACCACAGGATCAGCCACAGCACCATACACGCCAAATCTTTTGGCATTTGCCGGAGATCCAACAATATCCGGTGTAAAGTCAAATGCAGCTGTCCACTGAGTAGCTCCGGTATTATAGTCATACACCTGAATACCGTTCATTCTTAAGAAAACTTTGTCTTCCTGTATTTCCATATCAAAAACGAACTCCCCGGTAATTACTTTCTTTTCAGCACGACCGATATAGGTGGCTTCCCAGATAATATTTCCTGTTTTCATATCAATTCTCAGGATCTGGTTTTTGAAACCAGTGAATAATGCAGCTAATCCACCCGGCTTAAAGTTCACCATAACGGCAGTTTGATCTTTGGTGTTGTAAATGTATTTTCCAACCACACCTGTAAACTTTGCGGTTTCCCAAATCTCCTCACCGGTTTTAGCTTTAATGAAAACCAAACTTTCTTTGAGACAAAGTGCAAATGCTTCCATTTCAGGGATATAAACCACGTTTTCATCGGTGAGATTTTTGTACTTTTCAGTACTCCAAAGTTGTTTACCTGAATTGAGATCAATGCAAGCAACGATGTCTTTTCCTGTTTTCTTCTCAAAAAGAAAAATAGTTTCTGCATCCCAAAAAGGAATGAGTTCGTCAATTTGACGAAGTCCGGGAGCTAATTCTTTGAACTTTCCGGTCCAAACGGTAGATCCATTTTCATTTTTGAAAACAGTAATTTCCTTTTCAGATGCAGCATAGCTGTACTCGCCTTCGAGGCCTGTACCAGACCATTGAATACGGTGTTCGATCTGAGTTTCCCAGATAATGCTCATTTCTTCCTGAGCATTAAGATTTATTACCATACATATTAATGGCAACATCAGGATTTTCTTGAAGACCTTCATTTTTTTTGAGGTTTGTTTATTTGATTGTATCAAAAACTGAATGTGTAATTCAGCTTGTATTTTTTGTCTTTAGGAATCTTCATTTCAAAGCGAAACTTGTCCATCAAAAAATCCTTCACAGCATTTTGAGAAGGGATATTTCCCTCTTTGGAAGACAGAATTCTCACTGAAACTATTCGTGCAGATTTCCCAATAGTAAGCTCATATTCATAGGTCCCGGTAATTGCCTTTTCCGTTGCCCAAGATTTAATAATTCCTTCAGTTTGCATTGAGGCTTCAAGCTGCTTGCTAGCTTCTTCAATTACTTCTTCAGGCTGAATTAATAGTTCAGTTTGAGCTGAAGAGCTAATCATCGAGAGCATAAGAAAGAGTGCTGTCAGATATTTCATGGGTGAATATTCCATTGTATAATTTGGTTGCCGTATAAAATGAAGAGTTCTTCATTGCCTAACCACAAAAAATGAGTTCTTCCGTCGGAAAATTCTTTGGCTTTTAATGCTTGTGCTACTCTACTACTCACATCAAAAAGACTGTACATTTTTCCGGTTTCACGCTCCCAAACTTGTAATTGTGGTCCTTTTTTTCCTTGTGAAACCATTGCAAAAAATTTCCCATCGGGACTATCTTTAAAATCGGGCTCAACAACAGCACTCATGAAAGAAGCACGCAATGGCTCAAACGAATTAGCATCAACCAAGCTCACATAGCCATTCATAGCAGCGGAAGGATTATACTTAGAGTGGGGTTTGGAGTAAATAAACAATCTGGAATTATCTTCAGAAAAACTCATGAGGTAAATGATGTCATAAATCTCGTTTAGCGTTTTTTCTTTGATACCAGATTCAATGTCATAGATGGAAATGATTTCACGGTATTTAAGAGCAGGTTTGATCGCTTTTTTATCGTTTCTGATCACTGGAATTTCCTTGAGATCATCCACTGTTGGCAAGTGCGACACGAAGATCCGAGTACCATCTGGACTCACTGCAATTGTGCTTGCAGCCCTTTGCATTGGCCAGGAACCTGATTTTTTTCCTGACGGGAGATCATAAAAAACGATAGTATTTCCTTCTAAAATTACGAGCTGATTTGTTTTCGAATTGAAGCATGCGGAGTGTGCTTTTTCAACTTTAATCAAAATAGCTCCAGAACTTGCATCCATTACTTCATACTGAACTTCTCTATCCGAATTGGGTTTTTGATCCATATAAAACTGCTGCTGGAGCAAAATGTATTTTCCATCATTACTGATATCCAGATGCGGGCCTGCGTAATATCCCTGCACTTCCATTTTGCGGCTTATTTTTTTGGTAGCCAGATCGTAGTAATAGATAGGAAATCCTTGGATATGAGAAATGGCAATCGTTTTTTTATCAGGAAAATAATCAAGCCCTGAGCCTATAAAGTAAGAATCTTCGATCATCCATTTTTCGAAATCCTGATTTGTTTTTTGCAAATCCTGAGCAATGGATTGTATAGAAAGTACAAAGAATGGTATTAATAATAAACGCAACATTCAATGAGCTTTGAGGTTGCCGCAAAGGTATTTGAGCTGCTGAAAATAGGATTGGGTAAAAGTGCGTAATCTAACTACGACTATTACCGTAATTGATTATTTGCTTTTAAGAATTTCGCGATTAATATCTCGCACAAGAGCTGGACCGTAGTAAACTAATCCTGAATATATTTGAATGAGACTTGCTCCTGCATTCAGCTTTTCAATGGCATCTTGAGGAGAAGAAATTCCACCCACACCAATTATAGGGAAGGCACCTGCCGAATGTGTATGTAAATATCGAATCACCTCAGTACTTCTGTTCTTCAGAGGTGCACCGCTCAATCCACCTGCTCCGATGGTATTAAGTTCAGAAGTTGCAGTTTGAAGATTTTCCCTTGAGATGGTAGTATTAGTAGCAATTATGCCTTGAATACCGGTAGTATTTACAATTTCAATAATATCATCTAACTGAGCATTATTGAGATCAGGGGCTATTTTTAGAAGCACAGGTTTTGGAGAACTCATACTTTTGTTTAACTCCATGATCGAATTCAGCAAATGTTTCAGCGGTTCTTTTTCCTGAAGTTCGCGGAGATTTGGAGTGTTAGGAGAGCTCACATTGACTACGAAATAGTCAACATAAGGAAAGAGTGCTGTGAAACACTTTTGATAGTCTTTAAAGGCTTGTTCATTAGGCGTTACTTTATTCTTACCAATATTTCCACCGATTATTAATCCCGGGGCTCTCTTTTTAAGACGATTTAAAGCGGCCTCCAATCCTTCGTTATTAAATCCCATTCTGTTGATGAGTGCTTTATCCAGGGGGAGTCTGAACAATCGGGGTTTAGGATTTCCGTCTTGACCTAAGGGAGTAATGGTGCCAATTTCTATAAATCCGAAACCCAAATAAGCAAAATCCGAAAATAGTTTAGCTTCTTTGTCAAAGCCAGCAGCGAGTCCAACCGGATTCGGGAATCGAATTCCGAAAACTTCTCTTTCGAGTTGAGGTGAATTGAGCGAGTATAATGATTTGAAAAGCCACTTCATTCCCGGGATCTTTAACACGAAATGAAGAGCTGAAGCCGTTACGTGATGGGCTTTTTCGGGCTTTAACAGAAAAAGAAGCGGGCGAAGAATTTTGTACATTGATGCAAAGTTCGACAATCAAAATGAGTTCTGAAAACGGGCCTTAACATGTGGATAACTTTGTTTACATCAATCTTAACAAGCCTAACAGAAGCAAGAGAGCGGAACTAACTTTGTACAAGATAACAGCCCAAAAAGTATGCTTGCCTTCCTTGGAAAGAAAAAGCTAAGCGACGAAGGAGTCGCAAACATTTTCGTAAATACCTTACTTGACACCGTTGAGAAAGGGTTTCCTGAAGTGGCGGGGTTTGTCAACGATAGTCCTGAATTCATTCGCACACCGAAAGTGGAGTCAGATGATTATGGACGTTTTCTCATGATCACTGTATCCGGCAATATAAACGGCATTTTAGAACACTTTGGCGAGGGTCATGACAAGGAAATTGTTAGACTTATTTCAGAAAAAATTGCCACCGCATTTGATATTGCCCCTGACAAATTTGCTGAGCTTATAAAAGAGTACAGACAGTTCATGACGAGGATAAATCACCCCTCAAAAAACACGGTTTATGCCATGAGCAAAGCAGTGTTTTATAAATATGAACTGAATGCATTTCAGGACGAATATTTCCGGAATCTGAATACACCTAATCCTATATTCCTCAAAAATCTCGATGAGGTGATGAAGAATTTTTTATGGGATTGGAACGCCTTTAGTGAGAAATATAAGCTTATAGGATAAAAGATTTCTCTGCCTAACCTGGCTTTGAATTAAGCTCTTGTACACCGTTTATCGGTTATCAAGGGCTTTTTATATTATTCAATATAGAGGCCTGATTGGCCGATCTATAGAGAACAGGCAGCTTTGAAGCTTGCTGAATTTTTATCGGTTTTTATCTTCCCGACTCATTTCTCTTCTTTGCTCTTTATCTTTCAGCCCTTCCCTTTTATCGTAAAGCTTTTTGCCTTTGGCGATGGCAATTTTCAGCTTGGCATATCCTGATTCCGAAAAGAACAAAAGCGTTGGGATAATGGTAACTCCCACGTCTTTCATTTTCTTTTTAAGCTTAGCGAGTTCAGAACGTTGGAGCAGAAGTTTACGTTCTTTGCGGGGCTCGTGGTTATTATAAGAGCCTTTTTCGTACTCAGCGACATACATATTAATAACGAAAAGCTCATCTCCCCTGAAACGACAAAAGGCCTCCATAATACTGGCCTTGCCTTCTCTAATAGATTTTATTTCGGTCCCTTGAAGTTGAATTCCCGCTACAAATTCTTCAACCAGAAAGTACTGAAACTCCGCTTTTTTATTTTTGATCTCGGTGGACATAGAAGTCTGCAAAATTAGTCAAAAGCTTTGCGATCCTAACGGAAACCGCAATAATTGATTAATCTGGCATAATTGTAAGTCTTCGATAGAAATTCCCGAAAGCAGAGGGCAAAAAAAAGCCGTCTGCAAGAGACGGCTTTTTATATCTAAGAAAATCTTCTTATTGACCGATCAAAGAAACGTTGATTTCGATGTTATCAGAAAGAACCATGTCTTTCATAGGTGATGCCCAAGCAACGCCATATTTCTGACGATCGAAAACCAATTTACCAGTAACTGTAGTCATACCATTAGCAGTGCTAACAACAACATCAGTTATATTCTCGTCGCCTTCTACGCCACGTACATTCAATTTACCCATTGCAACGTTACCGTTAAAAGAAGTAACAGTAAAAGTTGCAGTTGAAATAGAATCTACTGCGAAGAAATCATCAGAACGGAGATGACCGATAAGCACTTCAGTGGTTTTACCTTCAGCTTCGTTAAAGTTGGTATCAGTAGGAGTGATTGTGTTTAAATCAATTACGAAAGAACCGGCAGTGATAGAATCACCAGCCACAGACAATGTACCTTCTTTAATTTGTACATTCCCTTCGTGAGCAAAAACACCAAGCATTTCACCTTTCCAGGTAACATTACTGCTGTCAAGATTAAGAACAACTGCACGCTCAAGAAGAGTTGAGTCAACTGCAGGTACATCAGATGCAGTGTTTTCACCACCACATGATACGATAGCAAGGCTCATTACGAAGAAACCTGCTGCAAGAATAATTGGACTTTTTTTCATGGTCTTATTTGGGAAATAGTTTCAAGGCCAAAGGATTTTTTTAGCCAATGCAAAATTAGAAAGATTTCAGACATAAAAAAATATTTTAACATAATTATATTTGACTGAATATCAATGATTTGCGCAAAATATCGATACAACCTGCGTCAATTGTGGGTTTTGCGCTATTCAACTCAAAAGACTTCTCGAAAACTTAGAACCATGATTTTGATTGTAGATAATTATTCAACTACATCTGCGTTTTATCGAAAAGCGATTTATGATTAAGCTCGCCATTCTTATCCTATACAGTCTTTTTCATCTGAATATGCATTCTCAAACCAAGTGTATTCATGTATTTGTGGCCCTTTGCGACAATAAGTATCAGGGCATTGTACCTGTGCCTGAGAAAATAGGCAATGGTCAGGATCCGAAACTCAATTTATACTGGGGCGCAGGATATGGAGTGCGGAATTTTTTCCATAAAAAGACGGAAGATTGGATTTACCAAGGAACTATGCCTTCCGGAAATCCCTTTATTCTTGAACGTATCATTTTCAAACACAAGAATCAAGATGCCTATTTGCTGGCTGATGCTTGGGATGGAGCAAAAATTAAGGAATGTACTGAAGGCTTTTTGTTGGCTTCCAACGGTCAGGTTCCGGTTACCATTAGTCATGATGGAAAACACTTGCAATTTGGAGGGAATGCCCAACTCTTAGCTTATACCGGACATGATGGACTCATGGATTTTCAGTTGAATCCGGTTTTTAAGACGGCTCCAAAAAGAACCCGAGACGTTATTATTCTTGCGTGCTATAGCCGAAATTATTTTAAGAGTCATATTCAAAAAGCTGGAGCTAGGCCTGTGTTGTGGACCACTCATTTGATGGTTCCGGAGGCTTATACATTAAAAGCAGCAATAGATGGTTGGCTTTTGAATGAAAGTCCGGAAAAAATTGAAATCAGGGCAGAAGAAACCTATCATCAATATCAAAAATGTGGGATTAAAGGAGCGAGAAATCTGTTTGTGTATGGCTACTAAAGTTTGAGCCCATATTATCGCAGTTTCACTATATGTCCGGTAAAAACATGAGGTCTATGGAGCATGTCTTCAACCCGGCAACGATAAACGTAAATTCCATCCTGAACGAGGCAATCACCGCCTTTTACGTTTCCAATCCAATATTCTTCAGGATTATTTGATTCGAATATTTTTTCGCCCCAACGATCAAAAATGAAAAGTTCAAACTCTAAAACTCCGCTCAAAATAGGCTTCCAATAATCATTTATGCCATCATCATTAGAACTGAAAGCATTAGGCGCGTAAAACAAAAACCCTTCCACTACAACCAGATGCGCTATAGAGTCGATACATCCAAATTCATTCATCACATATTGAATTACCTGATGATAACCAGCTTCGGTAAACGTGTACATTGTGTCGCAGGCATCCGAATTGCCTCCATCAGTCATGGTGTACCAGCAGTCGATACTACCTTCACTGAGGTCTATGATTTCAACTTCTGCATCGATAAGCTCCACAGTAACAGGACTTACATCGAAAAATGCAATAGGCGATGGATATACATAAACAGCATTTTCGACCGTTTCCTGAAGTACGGCAACACATCCATTGCTCGTAGCTCCGGTGAGGGAGACAGTGTAATAACCCGAACTTAAATACACATGCTGAGGTGATATTTCAAAACTACTTGTTCCATCGCCAAAATTCCAAATAAAGCCGATTGGCGTTTCAGAAAATGAGCTATTAATAAAGGAAACGGACAAGGGAGCACATCCCTCCGCCCCTTCCAGAGCTAATTCTAAAACTGGCTCATCAACCACCCAAACATTTTGGCTTATACTTTCTGCACATTGATTTTCAGTAATAGTAAGAGTTACTTCGAAGAGCCCAGATTCGAAAAAATGAACATTTTCTACCAAAACTCCCTCAGCAAATAAAATATCTGCCGGTCCATTAATGTCCCAAGAATAAAGTGCCTCATCTGTACTTGCGCCGCTACCAATAAAATCGAATTCATTATTGCTCAAACATTGTGGTTCAGGTTCAGCGAAAAATGGATTTATATCACCATAAATTTGAAACCCCAAAATAGTTTGATCAGGACAAGTAAAAGGCGCTGAAACGGTAAGGGTGACTAGGTATAAACCTGTATCAGGAAATGTAATTTGAGGTTCATATAAAGAGCTTTGATCATTATTTCCATTTGAAAAGCCAAAATCCCAAAGATAAGTCTCGGCGTATTCGGAATTATTATCAAATAAGTAAGTCAAGCCGGAACAAAATGCATCCTGGGGCATTATTCCGGCAACTGGATCTGGGCTAACAGGAACCAGCATTTCAAAATCATAGATACATTCTCCCTGGGAAATGGTGACTAATACAGTGATATTATTCGCATTCTCAGGGAAAATAACATTTTGAGGATGCGATTGAGCTGAATTAGTCGGAATTGCTCCCGGATCAAAATTCCATTCATACACCGACTCAACATCGGTTTCAGCCCCAAAACTCCAAGTTGATAATCCGTTTAAACATTCAAAAACAGGTTCCAAAATTACAGGCGTTTCAACGGGAAAAGTTTGGTAAATAGTGGTGGTAGTATCAGCACAAGATAAGCCTGGATTGGCAATTAAAGTGATAGTAAAGCTGCCTTGTTCAGGAAAAGTAAAACTGGGATTTTCTTCTGTACTTGTATCGGTGTTCGTTCCATCCACTCCGAAATCCCACCAATAATTTGTTGCATTAATACTATTATTTAAAAAGTCAACCGTTAGTCCATCACAGAAATCTGTTTGATCAGGAATAGCAGCAACCACCTGCACATCACAAGTGGCGACATTGAATTGAAAATCGCGATTGGTAGTTGAAATCAACACTCCATCGCGGAATTCTTTTACACAAATCCCCACTACAAATTGCCCTAATTGAGTAGGAGTACCGGTGAGCAATCCGGTAACTGGATCAATATTGAATGCGGGATTTGAAGTAATGGGATAGTCAGGTGTAAATCCGGGATTGAATATCAAATTGGGATATTCAGGCGGTCCGGGATTTGGAATGTAGAATCCGGGAACGTTGGTGAGCAGGGGATTACAAAATTCATAAACCAATTCATCACCATCTAAATCCGTAGCGCTATGATCAAAAACGAATGGTTGATTCCAGCAAATAATTACTGGAGGATAAAGTGTAAATTCAGGATTACTGTTAGATGCTACCACTTCTGGGCCCGGCATTTGGGCATAAACCGTCATGCCTAAATCATCATTACTTTCGGTATTTAATAATGTGATATTTCGGCAGCAGCGCTGATATGCGAGTGTATAACCACCTGCAATTGGCGGAAGAAGCACTTCAGTACTAAAAATTGCTTCTTTCACACAAATTCCATCCGGAGCTGCGAGACAAATATTACCTGTATTAACGGGTACATCAGAAACAATGGCATCGGCTAAAGGAATGTTGATGTAGAGAATAGTTTCTCCATCTTCATTAAAAACGCCAATAGCAACCGGATCATCAAAGTCTGTCATACTTGTAGCGCAATCCCGATAGACTTTTAGTGTAAGGCGATAAAGGTTGTTGCCAAGATGCTCGTAGTGAATGTTTCCACCTACGATATGAGTTCCAAAGACGATCTGAGATGACAAAACAAGAATTGCAAGGCCTACAAAGCGCTTCAGTGCATTTAGTATGGATAATTGTTTTCTCATACAGGTTCAAAATAAAGACGCTTTTGAACACTGCGAAGTTGCATCTCAATTATCTACTTTTTATCACGAATTAACTCTAATTGTTCACGGGCAAATTCCTGATCGTAGGCTTCGCCGCAAATCAATACCTTTTCATAATAAATGATGGCTTCGTCCCAATTCTCCAACTCAGCATTAATTACAGCTAGATTAAGCAATACAACAACATCTTCTGGATCAACTTCAGTGGCCATTTTGAAGTTTTCAATTGCCTTTTGATAATCCCCTAGGCTGTAATATGCTGCACCAATATTGCTTCTGTGGATCACTGAATTAGGGTATTGTTTCAGAATCAATTCAGCTATTTCAATCGCATCATGGAGGTAATCTTCACCGGCATAAAATAGATTACTTACATAATCATGCAAACTTTCTGTGAGGAAATTTGGCACGTCAGATAGGGGTTCATTTTCCATCCAGAGCCATGCTTCCTCATTTTCAATATTTCTTTCAAGTACGTCTTTAATTTCATGAATATGTTCTTTGTAATTTCTTGTTTCTCCTAATATATAAGCTTTTCCAAATCGAAGATCGAGCCTGTTGGGATTACGCTTGATACCATCAGCTATTAGTTCCATGGCATAATCGAAATTCGCTTGATCATACTTATAATCTGATGATATGTAAGAAACGGTTTTGCCGCTATCATCTTGAACCAAGAGCATATCTTCAGGCTTCTGAGGAGGAGGCTCAGAATAATCAAATAAAAGCACCTCTTCTCTTCCCAATAGCACAAAATAATTAAATGCAGCAACGGTCATATCAGGATTTGATGGTTCGGCTTTGATCCATTCCGTTAAAATCGCAGTCGCTAAACTGTCATTATTCGCTTCAGATGCTTCATAATACTGCTCCTTCCATGACTGACTGAAAGTAGTAATAGGTAAAAGCATCATAATCAAAAAGTATTTCATTCCCGATTTATTTAATTGAATGTAAAGTGAAGAGATAAAATTACAAGAAAGTTCTCGAATTATTGAATTTAATAAAATCTTCCATTGCTTTCATTTCAGGATGGAGATAACGATCGCCTTTGCCGATATTTAATTGTTTTGAACTAGCTTCAAGTAATTTTTCTAATGC
>JBDNHP010000401.1:0-5657 GCA_041688765.1 Flavobacteriales bacterium | reverse complement strand
TGGGATTTTGGTGATGGCAATAGTTCCTCCCAATTCAATCCTGATCACACCTACACGGGGCCTGGAGTTTATACTATAACTTTAGTGGTGAATAATCCTCTGACTTGCAACCAAACCGATACCTTGACACAACAAATAGTGGTGTTATCCAATTCAATTTCTGATTTGGCTGAAATAAGTATTTGTCTAGGAGATTCAGAACAAATTGGCGTATTGCCTTCTACAGATCCTGACATCACTTATTCTTGGTCGCCGGAGAATTTTCTGAGTGATCCCAATGCTTCCAATCCCATTGCCAGTCCGCCCATCACAACTACTTATGAGCTGGAAGTAAGTAATGGAATTTGTACTGATATTTTTGTTCAAACAATCGTAGTTAATGTACTCGGACTTAGCGTTCCTTCAGATACCCTATTATGTGGTGAAAATATTGAACTCAATCTGCTTGCCGAAAGTCTTGTTGATGGGGCCGAATACATTTGGTCCTTTTCACCTGATTTTACGGATCCTCTAAATCTTTCGCCCGATGATCCCAATTTAAATATCACTGTGAATGAGGGTGTCACTTTATACGTGCAGGCAAGCATTGACGGTTGTATTGAAATAGCCACGGTAACGGTAGATTTCACGTCAAGTCAAACTGAAATTGAAGGCGATTTTATTGCTTGTCCGGGCGATACAGTAACCTTGTCAGTTGTAAATCCTGGTAATGAGTTGGAGTATTTTTGGGATCCGGCTAATTTAATAATCACAGGGCAAAATACTCCTGAAGTTGAAGTATCGCCAACCGCAGACACTTGGTACTACGTGCAATCAACCAATGCAGAAGGATGTGTAACAACAGATTCGGTGCAGGTTTCTGTATCCACACTGGATGATGGCGCCATCGCTGCAAGTGCTGCACCTGATTTCATTTTGGAAGGCAATACGTCGCAATTAAATGCAGAACCCGATGGCTATGATTACAGCTGGACTCCTTCGAATTCACTCGACAATCCAAATTCTCAAAATCCAATTGCGAGTCCTACAGAAACTACTACTTACACCGTAAGTATTTCGGATGGAGAATGTGTGTATGTCTCCTCAGTTACCGTGCGTGTTTCTGATTTTATATGTGGTGATCCTGATGTTTATATTCCCAATGCATTCAGTCCTAACAGCGATAGCAAAAACGAAAATATGTACGTAAGAGGTAATTTCATTACTGAACTTTACTTCACTATTTATGATCGTTGGGGCGAACAGATTTTTGAAACTACAGATCAGAATACCGGATGGGACGGCACTTTCAAAGGCAGAGACTGCGACCCAGCCGTTTATGTTTACTACCTCGAATTAACGTGCGAAGGAGGTTTTACCTATTTTGAAAAAGGAAATATTACGCTGATTCGATGATGCGATTAATGAAATTCATATTCATTTTATCTACCTTGATTTTCAGCATAGGATCAAAGGCACAGGACATACATTTTTCTCAATTTTTTCATGCGCATTACAATTTGAATCCTGGATTAACTGGGGCTTTTGACGGAGATTATAGATTTGCAGGGATTCAACGAACACAATGGCGTTCCGTAACTGTTCCCTATTCCACTTTTGGAATAGCGGCCGCTATGGTTTTGCCCAATAAAAGTTCAGGTGCGGGTTTATTTATTATGCAAGACAAAACAGGTGATTCACGATTCAAAACCACCCGTATTGAACCGGCTGCGAGTATTACGTTGCCTGTTGGAGCGGATTCAAGTCATCGCATTTCAATTGGATTGCAATTGAGTTTGAGTCATAAAAGCATTGATTATAGTGATTTGTATTTCGATAATCAATACAATGGTTTCAGCTATGATCCGGGTATCAATCCAAATGAATCTTTTTCCCGAGATGCGATGACCTATTTCGACATGCATCTGGGTGCAGCTTGGCGATATGGCAAAAAAGGTGAAAAACAATACGAAGCAGGATTAGCATTTTTCAACTTACTTGGGCCTGATCAAGGTTTATTTGATGAGAAAATTGCACTAGACACAAGGATAAATTTGCACGGAACTGCCGTAATTCCAATAGATGCAGATTGGGAACTTATGCCTTCACTCCTATTTGCATCACAAGGCAAATACAAAGAATTTATATTAGGTGGAGCAGGCAAACGTATTATCGAAGACCGGGCCGGCATCTACAGGACAGTGTTCGGAGGGATGTATTTCCGTACAAGGGATGCGGGATTCATCATGGCGGGATTAGACTACGACCAATGGAAAGCCGCTTTGAGTTATGATATCAATTTAAGTGAACTTCGTCCTGCCAGCAATGGACGCGGTGGATTTGAATTAAGCGTTATTTACATCATGCGAAGTTTTAAGCCAATTGATATACAAAAGCGGATTTGCCCCGAATATCTTTAGCTTTGCACCACCATTAACTGTGTATGCAAATCGTTCTAATTGTCATTCTTAGTATTTATAATGTGCTGTTTCTCAGTGCGCACTTTGGAGCTTACTACAATTACGAGTTTTTCAAATTAAAGTCGGCTCTTCAGTCTTACCCAATTATCACGTTTGCCATTGAATTTTTGATGGTGATCTCTATTATCAGTCACATGGTACTTGAATGGGATGATGAAGACAAGAAAGCATCCAAACGAAGACTATTTTTTGCCGCTTTGTTCGGGTGTTTGTTTGTCCTGAAGATTATTCTTCGGTTTATTGATGGAATGATGGTTCCTGCTTAATCGCCGTTGTAGTCATAGTCACTTTCATGCATTCCCCTTTTCACTTTTTGAAATGCCTTGTATCGATCTCGCACGTAGAGTACAAATTCATACTGACTCATGCTTTGGAGTGACTCATCACTGATATTGAGGTAATCAATAAATCGATCAAATTCATCATTTTCTAGGTCGATGATTTCGAAATCCACATATTTATGAAATAGTTCTTTAAGAAGCGCCCTGCGCATATCATCATTTTCCAATTCAGCCACTTCCCTTTTGCTCCTTTCGCGCTTACTGAAAGCTTCATACAAGAAAGTGATAGGGCTAGAAAGAGCATCCACTCCCGACAAACGATAATCCGAAGCTTGATAACCTAAGGTTTCAATATCAGAGTAGATATCACGAAGCTCTCGTGGAGCAAATACCTCTGCAGTACCTAATTCCACTTTAATTTCTTTTAAAATGATATCCATATTATACTCCGATTTCATCACAGAATCTCGGAAGCATAATCGTTTGCTGGAATAGCCAAATGCACCAATTACAAGGGTATCTGATTTATCTACCTTCAGACTAAAACGACCTGAAGCACTCGCAAAAGCACCCACATAAGTGCGTAGATTCATCACCATAGCACCGGGAACTGATGATCCTTGTTCATTGAATAAAGTTCCGCGAACATCAATTTGTTGCGCATTTACCGAAACTGCGAAAAGTGCAGCCGGGAGAATAAAAGCCAAGGCAATATGTAATGCTCTAATCAATGGAATAATTGAATTTCTTTGAATAATGAACACCCAAATTTAAGGTTATCTCGTTTGATTTTTGTTCAATGCGCGATTAGTAATTCTTGGAATGAAAGTTCAAAATATCCGAACCACAATTACAAATACCTTGCCTCAATTTTCACGGTCTATAATGCCGTATAACGGAATACAAAAGCTGTTAGTGCATCTAGAAGCAACAGAAATAAAATATTTCCAGAATTTAACTAAGACTTTCGTTTGAAAGTAACTTTCCTCCTCCGATAATTGCCATTCTCTTCCCCTTCAATCAGTTGTTCAATCAAAGAATCGTTTTTAAACTCGTAGATAATTCTTTGGGGAAAATCATGGTCTTTATTTTCGAATATGAACTTGTTTTCTTCCGCTTTCACTAGTTTAAAAGGAACTTTTGTACTCTGATTTCTACGGTTTACATTGGCAAAATACACCCAATTAGAATCAAGAGCCTCAATACTTAACTGCTCAATGAAAACAGTATCATTCCCAGACAATACAAAGCCTTTGCCATTTAACCCCCCTTTACCATTTTGGTTCCATTGCTCGATGAAATGTTCATGTGCTTCAACATCTTCCCAAGTTCCGCTGAGTCTGTCAATTGGCAATGAAGTATCAGGAGCAATCACTGAATTTTCAGAATTACAAGCAAACAAAATCGGAAAAAGGAACAAGCCAAGTGCCCATGTCTTCATAAGTGCACTAAATTAGCAATGATTTTCGATTCTATCACAATTGTGTAGTCAATGTGAATAGCTTATCATTTACAGGATGTCAGAACAGGACAACAAGGCTCAAAGCGAAGAACAGGCTCGCGAAAGGATTTCCGACTTGCGGAAAATTGAACTATCTATTAATCAATGGGTTGAGAGCTTACTCACTGGTGATCGCTTGAGTCTTGCTAAGGGAATTACACTACTAGAGAGCACACGAATTGAAGATCACGAGAAATCTACTTTATTACTAAATGCCCTTTTACCCCACACGGGGAAATCATGGCGAATTGGCATAACGGGAGTTCCGGGAGTTGGGAAAAGCACCTTGATTGAGCAATTGGGGCTTAATTTCATACAAAATGGACATAAAGTTGCAGTTCTAGCTATAGATCCAAGCAGCAGACTCAGCGCCGGCAGTATTTTGGGCGATAAAACCAGAATGAATGAGTTGGCAGTTAATGACAGTGCATTTATTCGTCCATCCCCTGCCTCAGATTCGTTAGGTGGTGTTGCACGAATGACTCGGGAGAGCATGATGCTCTGTGAAGCGGCAGGTTACGACATCATCATTGTGGAAACGGTTGGTGTGGGTCAGAGTGAGACTGAAGTACATGACATGGTAGACACCTTCCTTTTATTGATGTTAGCTGGAGCAGGAGATGAACTTCAAGGAATAAAGCGAGGCATAATGGAAATGGCTGATGTAATTGCAGTAACAAAAGCCGATACCGAAAATTTGCAACGAGCACAACAAGCGCGAACTTCCATTTCTTCAGCCATACATCTTTTTGCCGGAAATGAAGAACAATGGTTAGTGCCGGTTATTACATGCAGCACAGTGAATGAAGATGGCATAAACGAATTACTCCATAAAGTTGAATCTCACCGAATTCATATAGAAAGTGCCGGATTTAAAACTGAGCGAAGAAAAAAGCAAAATTTATTCTGGTTTAAGAAAAGTTTGGAAGAGCAAATAATTCATGATATATTAAATAAAGAAGATTTAATAAACGAGATTGAACAACAGAAAATAGCAATATTGCAAAACAAAATTTCACCATTCACAGCAGCAAATGAATTGGTCAAAAGGATAAAAATGAAATACTTTAATTAATTGTATAATTTTATATATGTTAAAACATATATAAAACTAATTTTTTTCCCTTATTCTTCAAAACAATTGTCTCATTGGACAATTGGATTTTTTTTTCGCCACCAGTAAGTGCCAACACAAAGACAACAGAAAAAGATTCGTTTTTTTTTAGCTAACCTCACAAGAAAATCAAAGTATTATGAAACTCTACATTAAAAATATGGTTTGCAAACGTTGTATAATAGTTCTAAAAAATGAGTTAGAGAAATTTGGCTATCAGCCTTTAAATATTACCTTGGGTGAAGTACTATTAAGCAATGAAATTACCGATGCTGAAAAAGATTTATTTAACCAACATCTGA
>JBDNHP010000400.1:0-1786 GCA_041688765.1 Flavobacteriales bacterium | reverse complement strand
TACATGGGATTTGAAGAAATTGCAGATAAATACAGCGGAACCAAATCGGCTAAACGTGCTCATTATCACATGGGAGTGATTCTTCGTAAATCAGGAGATTTTGAAGGCGCTATGTCTCATTTTGACGAGGCCAGCAGTTTAAATGACGAAACCATTGGCACTTTTGCCATTGGAGGATGCGGTGATATGGCTGTTGAATTGGGCAATTTTGAAGATGCACTTTCTTACTTTCTGAAAGCAGCAAAAAACAGTGATAATGCCTTCAATCGTCCATATTTCTTGCTAAAATCGGCTACGGTTGAGATGGAACTTGGCAAAACAGATGCTGCACGCAAGCATTTCAAGGAAATCACAGAAGATTTCCCTGAATCAAACGAGTTTCGCACAGCCGAGAAGCTTCTCGCCTCCCTTGGCGGATAATAATGGCAACCGAAGGAAACAGCCTATCCGATTATAATTCCTCTGAAATCCCAGATTGTAGTGGTCTAAGGATTGGAATTGTATGTTCAGAGTGGAATTCTCAGATCACATCTAATTTACTTTCAGGAGCGCAAGAAACGCTTTTGAATCATGGTGTTCTTGCCGAAAACATTACTGTTCGCGCTGTTCCTGGAAGTTTCGAACTACCCCTCTCCTGTCAGCTACTTCTCGAAAATGAATACTTAGATGCCGTTATTGCCATTGGTAGTGTAATCAAAGGGGAAACACCTCATTTCGATTTTGTTTGTCAGGCAGTAGCGCAAGGCATTAAAGACGTGGGACTTAAAACCGGCATTCCGATCATTTTTGGAGTACTCACTGACAATACCATCGAACAAAGCATTGATCGCAGCGGAGGAAGATTGGGCAATAAAGGGGTTGAAGCTGCTGTTACCGCAATTCGAATGGCATTTTTCCGAAGAAGCATTAAAGAAAACTGGGGTCCGGGGCTCCGTTTTTAATTTCTCAAATCCTGCTTTCCCTATTTTTGAATTATGTGTGGAATCAGTGGGAGTATTAAACTCAATGGATTTTATGAAGAGAATGATGAAAAAATTCAGTCATCTCTCAATGCCATAGCTCATCGCGGCCCCGAAGATAGAGGATTTACTATTTTTGATCAAGGTTGTTTTGGTCAGGTACGATTAGCCATAGTAGATCCTGGCCCAACATCTCATCAGCCATTTATTAGCGATGATCAGCGTTATTACCTTGTATATAATGGTGAAATTTTCAACTTCAGATCACTTAGAAAAACTCTTGAAGATCAGGGAGTTAAATTTAAAACGGAGGGTGATACCGAGCTTCTGTTTCAATTACTTATTCAACTTGAAGAAAAGGCAATCGAAGTCCTAAATGGTTTTTTCGCTTTTGCGTTTTTTGATAAAGAAAAGCAAAAGTTGATTTTGGCTCGGGACCGAATGGGAATCAAACCTGTGTGGTACCATCAAAATGCGAAAGAATTACACTTTTCCTCAGAAATGAGAGGATTACATCCTTTTATTAATGAGAAAGAACTTGACTTCACATCGTTGCAGTTTTACTTCAGAATGGGCTACGTTCCGGCCCCATACAGTGTATTAAAGACTTATTCCCAATTGCAACCGGGGCATTGGTTAATTGCGGAAAAAGGTGAAACAAGACTTCATCAGTTTTATACAATTCCAACAGTTAGTCAATCTGCCAACACATCAGGACTTCGGTCATTATTAGAGGATTCGATAAAACTTCGTCTTTTGGCAGATCGGCCGGTTGGCACATTTCTGAGCGGAGGTATTGATTCATCGATAATCAGTGCAATAGCTGC
>JBDNHP010000399.1:0-7720 GCA_041688765.1 Flavobacteriales bacterium | reverse complement strand
GGGGAGTTTTCAACCCGACAATTTCTCAGAAGGTTATGATGGTGCCGTGCCCGCCAGCAGTGCATTAGCGCGATCCCTAAACGTTCCGGCTGTGAGTATGCTAAATCAATATGGTGTTGAGCGTTTTCATCATATTACTCAAAAACTGGGGCTTCAAACCATTGATAGAAGTCCCGATAATTATGGACTTACTTTAGTATTAGGCGGCGCTGAATCTAACCTCTGGGAAATTAGCAGGGCTTATGCGTCTATGGCTCGAAAAATAAATGCTTATCCGGCGCCACATGATTCATTGCCATTTTTTCAGCAAGAGGTGTTTTATACTGAAAACTTGAAGGAGAATTCCAGTGATCATATTTTTAGCGCGGCCTCTGCCTTTCTTACTTTTGAAGCACTGCAAAAGGTGAATCGCCCTTCCGAAGAATTAGGATGGGAATCCTATTCTTCATCGCGCAAAGTGGCATGGAAAACCGGCACCAGCTTCGGATTCAGAGATGCATGGGCTGTTGGAACCACTCCTGAATATGTTGTAGGAGTTTGGGTTGGAAATGCATCAGGAGAAGGTAGACCGGGACTCACCGGAACCCTGGCAGCGGCACCAATACTTTTTGAGCTCATCGATCTTTTGCCCCAATCTTCATGGTTCAAAACCCCTTGGGACGATCTGGAAAAAACAATGGTTTGTCATCATAGCGGCTACTTGCTTTCTGCCAATTGTCCTGATGCAGATACCATTTACATTCCTGCTGATAAGCCCATCCTCACTACCCCTTGTCCTTTTCATAAACTCATTCATACCGAAATAAACAGCGGTAAACAGGTAAATTTATCTTGCGATGTAGAAGGTGAAATTCAAACAATTCCTTGGTTCAGTTTACCACCTGTTGAAGCTTGGTATTTTCAAAGAAGAGTGCCCTGGTATAGACCAGAGCCCGAGTGGAAAACAGACTGTAATCCTGATGGATCAAGCACTCCCATGCAGTTAATTAATCAAATCCCAGTGAAAGGCATATTTATTCCCCGCGATTTGAATGGGAAAATGTCATCATTGGTACTCGAAATTGCCCATCAGCAAAGCGGCAGAACGGTTTACTGGCATATTGATGATCAGTTTATTGCACAAACCAACGAGATTCACAGCATAGCCATTAATCCGGAAGCAGGTGAGCATGAATTGGTTATTTTAGACGACTTGGGTAACTTGTTCCGGCGCACGTTCCGTATAAGAGAGCGATAATCGGCAAGATTTTTGAGCTTTTGCATAAGTTAACAGCGGTTTACCCCCTATTCCTTTATCTTTGATAATCTATAAATTCCCATGAAGATTAAAATCAGTTATGCACTAAGCATCGCATTCACCATGATGCTTTCGAACGGATTGCTCGCACAACGAGGTAATCCTGAATCCACAACAGAAAAATTTAATACGCTTCTTTATTATATCGAGCACATGTATGTGGATTCTGTTGACAGTGAAGCTCTTGTTGCTACTGCCATTCGTGAAATGCTGGCAGAACTTGATCCACATTCCGTTTACATTTCTAAAGAAGATCTTCAGGAAACAAATGAACCGCTCAATGGTAATTTTGAAGGAATTGGAGTACAGTTCAATATACTAAGAGATACCATTTTTGTTGTGTCGCCAATAGCCGGTGGACCTTCAGAAAAATTGGGAATCATTTCCGGTGACAAAATCATCACCATCGATGGCGAAAAAGTAGCTGGAGTTGGGGTTGTTAATAACGATGTAATGCTCAAACTTAAAGGTCCAAAAGGAACTCAAGTTAATGTTGGTATTCAGCGCAGAGGGGCAAAAGAACTTATAGACTTCCCAATTATTCGTGATAAAATTCCGATTTTTAGTATTGACGCATCTTACATGGCCGAGCCAACCGTGGGTTATATTAAGGTGAGTAGATTTGCTAAGACTACCACTCAGGAATTGCGCGATGCATTAACAAAATTGAATGCTCAGGGCATGGAAACCCTTATTCTCGATCTTCAAAATAATGGTGGAGGATTATTAAACAGCGCTAATGAAATGAGTGATGAGTTTATTTCTGGCGATAAATTAATCGTTTATACAGAAGGCAGAGCATTTCCAAAAGAAGAAACAAAAGCTTCTAGAAATGGGCTATTCGAAAAAGGAAAGCTTATCATTTTAATTGATGAAGGATCTGCTTCGGCCTCTGAAATTGTTACCGGAGCGGTGCAAGATTGGGACCGTGGAATGGTGATCGGCAGAAGATCTTTCGGAAAAGGATTAGTGCAACGTCCGGTGAGCTTACCTGACGGAAGTGCTGTGAGATTAACAGTGCAGAAGTATTATACCCCTAGCGGACGATGCATTCAGAAACCTTATGAAGAAGGCACAGAAGCCTATCAACGTGAAAAGTATGAGCGTTTTGAGAAAGGAGAACTTTTTAGTTTAGATAGTTTATACCTTCCCGACAGTCTTAAATTTTACACCAAAGTAAAAAATCGCGTTGTATATGGTGGCGGTGGAATATTACCCGACGTTTTTGTGCCATTAGATACAATTATGAATTCGCAGTATTATGCCGATTTGATCAGGAAAGGAGTGGTGAATTCGTTTTGTCTGACTTATGTAGATGAAAATCGTGCTCAATTATTGAAAACGTACTCAAATGATGCGGGCTTTATTGCCAATTTCAGCATCACAAAAGAAATGATGGATAAGGTAATTGCCCAAGGCGAAATAGCTAAAATCCCCTTTGTGGAAGCTGATTTCAATACCTCCAAGTTTGGTATTGAATTGAGATTGAAGGCAATGATCGGAAGGAATTTATACGACTACGACACCTTCTTTAAAGTAATCAATGTGCTCAATCCGGCTTATATGAAGGCGCTTGAAGTTTTAAAAGATGGAACCTTTAACAAAATGAAACTGGCAAGCAATTGATCAGAATATTGAATTTCTTATATTTGTACCGTATATTCTATTTAATAAACACCTAACAATGAAACGTACCGCTATTTTCCTTTTTACAGGAGTTTTTGCATTGTCTTTAAGCTTGCAGTCATGTCAAAATGAGGAAGCAAACAAGAAGGTAATTGAAGATACTTCATCAACGCCTTCTGCTGATCCAAGTGCTACTCCTGAAACCGGCCAAATTCAACCGGTAAACAGTCTTGATTCAAAAGAATTCGACCCAAATGCTGCTCAAAAGCAGGAGCAAATGTCGAATATTCCTAAAACAACTATTAAGTTCGACAATTACGAGCACGATTTCGGATCTATTAAACAAGACACCGACAATCGTTATGTTTTCAAGTTTAAAAACACCGGAACGGAGCCACTGGTAATCGATAACGCCAAAGGTTCATGTGGATGTACAGTTCCTGAATATCCTAAAGAGCCTATCGCTCCGGGTGCTACAAGTGAGATTTCTGTGCTTTACAAGCCTGGAAAACAAAAGAGTAAGCAAAGCAAAAAAATCACTATCACTGCTAACACTGATCCTGTTCAAACCATCCTCACTATTAATGCGGATGTTCAGGAAGTGGCTCCTGCTCCTTCTCCAAAAAAATAATTTGATCCTAGGATTCATGAAGAGCCGTCTATACGACGGCTTTTTTTGTTCTATTCATTAAGCAAACGAACAAAAATCCCCTAATGGGTTTTATAAATGAGTAAAGGTTTTTTCCTTAGATAGTAAAGCATGAAAAAATCAATCCTGATTTTACTTTGTTTTTGCATTCTACGCAGTTTTGCTCAGTCTGTAGATTCCGATTGCAGTATTCAAAACACTTTTGGTTTAAAAGGAGAAAAAATCAGCTACGAACTAATTTACAATTGGGGATTGATTTGGGTTGAAGCAGGCAAAGTGGATTTTAGCGTAAGAGACACTTTGGTTAATGGCAAAACCTGTTACAAACTCAGAGGTTACGGCACTTCGTACAAAAATTGGGACTGGTTTTATAAAGTAAGAAGTAATTACGAATCGCTAACGAATGACCAACTTAGGCCTATTTGGTTCCGACGAAAAGGCCGCGAAGGCTCCCATTATTACAATACCCTCTATTCTATTAAAGGCAATGAAGCTGATTTTGTATCCATCGACAAAAAAGGCAAGGCCACTCAACTGAAAATTAGTCTTGCTGATTGTAGTTTCGATGTAATTTCAGCCATCTATTATTGCAGAACTATCGATTTCAGTAAAGTCCAAATCAACGAGACTATTCCCTTAAATTTATTTTTGGATGGCGAAAGTCATGAATCCTACCTGAGGTATCTCGGTAAAGTGAAATGGAAAGACGAGCGCAGCGGAAAAGAGTACAATTGCATCAAATTCAGTCCTTTACTAATTGATGGAACCGTTTTTAAAGAAGGAGAAAATATGGTGGTTTATGTAACAGACGATGGCAGAAAACTGCCAGTCTATATTGAAACAGAATTGGTTGTAGGCCAAGCCAAAGTATTTCTAATACATTGAATGTGCTTATATTACTTCAAAAAATCGTCGATCGCAGCTGCAAATCGTCGATCTTTTTCAGACACCCTTGGTCCATCTTCCTGCGTTGTGAGTTCTATTCGAACATAATTGTAAATATTGAACCATTCAGGATGGTGGTTCAGTCTTTCAGCAATAAAAGCCACTCTGGTCATGAAAGTAAAAGCTTCCTGAAAATCCTGAAATTTGAATTCTCGCACTAGCTTATTCTCTTGTTCCCGCCACATATAATATAATTTTCGACTCAAAGGTATTAAGATGAATCCATAATTTTGACGCAAATTCAGGCAATGATCCCATTTTCACCCCCTCGCATCGACGAACAAATTATAAATGCCGTTACCGAAGCATTAAAATCCGGCTGGATAACTACTGGTCCACGCACCAAAGAGCTTGAAAAACAGATATCTAACTACTGTGGTGTAAATAATACACTTTGTCTTAATTCCTGGACCAATGCCGTTGAATTGTTTCTGCGTTGGTATGGAGTTGGGCCCGGTGATGAGGTAATTGTGCCAGCCTACACCTACGCTGCCACCGCAAATATCGTTTTGCATTGTGGCGCTAGTCCGGTAATGGCTGATGTAGACCAAAATGCCCTAATGGACCTCGATTCCGTTCAGCGTTTAATCAGTGATCGAACTAAAGTGATTATGCCAGTTGATATTGGAGGTTTGCCTTTCGACTATCCTGCCCTCTTTCAATTAGTTAAAAATCATACAGATAGTTTTGGATTCAATCCCAGATCTGCTGCTCAAGAAAAAATGGGGAGAATTCTCATTTTAGCTGATGCAGCCCATTCATTTGGTGCTTCATTAAATGGAGTAAAAGCAGGAAAAATGGCTGATGTAACTGGCTTTTCATTTCATGCTGTAAAAAATCTAACTACCGCAGAAGGAGGAGCTTTGAGTTTTAATCTACCAGCAGCTTTTGATAGTGCTGAGGTTTATAGAGAACTCGCCATCAAAGGTTTACATGGTCAAACCAAGGACGCTCTAAGTAAAATGCAAGCCGGAGCTTGGAAATACGATATTATTGAACCCGGATATAAGTGCAATATGACTGATATTCAAGCGGCTATTGGACTCGTTGAACTCTCCAGATACGACTCAGAAACCATTCCTCGTAGGAAAAGTATTGTGCAGTTATATTCCAAATTGCTCGAAAAATATGACTGGGCTAAGTTGCCCGTTTTTAAGAATGAAAGGATGGAATCATCTTATCATTTATACATGCTCAGAATCAAAGGAGCCTCGGAAATTGAACGCGATGAAATCATAAGAAAAGTTGCACTGGCAGGCGTTTCGGTGAATGTTCACTTTTTGCCTTTGCCCCTCCTTACTTGTTATAAAAATCTAGGCTTCAACATTAATAACTATCCCGGAGCTAAAGCCTTTTATGAAAATGAGATTTCGCTTCCAGTATATTACGACCTGAGCGATGATCAGGTGCAAACCGTTGTGAATGAGATAGCTAAAGCAGTAGAATCAAGTTTGAATTGAAACGCTTCACCGACATTCTAATTTCACTGGGAATATTACTGGTATTTCTTCCTTTTTGGCTAATTATTGCTCTACTTATCAGCATAGAAAGTCAGGGTGGCCCTTTTTATCTTCAAGAAAGAATTGGCAAAAATGCCATCCCTTTTAAAATCTTCAAATTCAGAAGTATGAGAATGGGTTCTGACAAGAAAGGATTAATAACGGTGGGAGCTGCTGACCCAAGAATAACGAGCTCAGGAAGATTTTTGCGCAAGTATAAAATCGACGAGTTTCCGCAATTGATGAATGTTCTTTTGGGCGAAATGAGTTTGGTAGGACCTCGTCCGGAAGTGGCTAAATATGTAAAGCTGTACAATAAGGAACAACAAGCGATTCTAAAAGTGCGGCCAGGTATTACAGACTGGGCTTCGCTTGCGTATTTTGAAGAAAATGAATTGTTGGCTAATTCGGATAATCCTAACAAAACCTATATTGAACAAGTGATGCCTGCCAAATTGGCACTAAACATGAGATTTATAAATGATCCGGGATTTAGTTCTTACTGCAAGATACTCATGGCAACTTTCAAAAAACTGATCTCCTGATCAGAATACACCATTGATAATTTCTTGTAACTGCCTTACTTCCTGAACTTTAGTATCCTTTCCAGCCTGTCCGAAAGCATAAATCAAATTATTGAGCATTCGGTTGATGATGGTGATGTTAGAACATGGACCATAATAAGCTGGTTGTTGAGCAATATCGAGGTGTCCGAGGAATTCGTCTATTTCATCCGCATTAATTACAGTGCCTTCGCTAAATGGATTAATATAGAAGAGCACGCCATAATCCCGATTTTCAATAGAACCTGAAGGAACAGCAAGGTTATCAAGATAACAAAGCACAAAATGACTTGGCAAATTCACTCCATAAATAGGTATATCGAGGCTATTGGCAAGAAGCTGGTACAATACTGCTAAAGAAATAGGATTACCTTTTTTAGTACTGAGAACATCTGATATAAAGGAGTTTTGAGGAGCCGTATGATTTTGCTTATTCCCTTGAAAACCATACACATCAAAAAGCATGTGATTGAATATACGCACCACTTCCAATGCCGTAAGATCATCGTTCAATTCAAGCCAAATCTCCTGACGGAATTTTGAAATGGTATAGCGAATCTCCGTTTCATCGAAATTGGGATATTGGTATCGATTAACAAGAAGAACTCCATCCAAAAGAGCAGGACTCTCTGACTCTTTCCAATCTTTAAATTGCTGACACAGCGTGCTAAAGCGAATGGTTTGTATAAGCGTATCGATTCTATTCCTAAACAACTCTCCGAAATGATCATACTCCGAATACTGTTCAAGAAAAGGCAGAGCACGATCACCGCAAGATTCCAGTTCGTGTTTCACCTGCTCAAAGATCACCTCATCAGGATCTTCGATTAATGTAATAAGTGCATTAATTTGACTTACGCTCATGTGTTTATCAGGCTAGGCTATTACCCCGACGGGCTTGGCTAAATTAGAGCGAGAAGAGAGCTTAAACAGGAATGCCGGCGGGACTTATCCTCATGAATATGTTAATCTGTTCAAGCAATTCCAGATAAACCCGCCAATTGCGGCTTGTGGATGACACAGAAAAACTTTTCATCTTCTCAATGCTGATATCCGGCTATGATTTAAAGCTGATTTAAAAATCAAATTCAAGTCAAAAACAAGAGAAAACAAGCCAATATTTTGATGCTAAGCCAATTAG
>JBDNHP010000398.1:0-2501 GCA_041688765.1 Flavobacteriales bacterium | reverse complement strand
TGTAGATGTCATGAGTCCTTATGAATTTATTAAATACCAAACTGAATTAAATCCTAATTCAGCAACAACCACTGCATATTTTGCCGGAGGCAAAACTCTGGAGGATTACAGAAACGTAGCGGGTGTTAACTTTCAGGATTATGTAATGCAGCAAGGTAATATTCAAAATTATAACTTGGCATTAAGGGGAGGTACCGAGATGACTAAATATTCTATTTCAGGATCTTTATTCGATCAAACAGGTTCAATTATTAATACTGGCTTCAATAGATATTCAGGCCGTGTTACGTTGGATCAGACCATCAGTAACAAAATTAAGGCTGGTGTTACTGCCAATTACAGCGGGATTAAACAGAATGGTCAAATTATCAACCAAGGAGCATTAACATCCGGTAACCCTACAGCTTTTGCTTTAGCTAGAGCTTGGTTATATCGTCCGATTACACCTAATCCAAATGATAATCTTTTGGAAGATGCTGTTGATAATGAGGCTATGAATGCGTCAGATTTTAGGGTTAATCCACTAATTGACCTTGAGAATCAGTATTCTTATAATATTACCAATCTTGTTGAAGGAAACGGTTATGTTAGTTATGATATCAACAAGGATCTGATCTTAAAATCGACTGCAGGTATCCGCCATAATAAATTAACGCTTGAACGTTTCTACAATTCGAGAACAGCACAGGGTGGCCCCAGTCCGAATAACGTGAATGGTGTGAATGGCTCCATCAGTGATATTTTCTCAAATAGTTTCTCAAATGAAACAACCTTAAATTACAAGAAAACATTTAAGCAAGATCATACCATAACCGGACTTGGCTTATTTGCAATTAATAGTAATAATTCAAATTCAAAGGGCTATGGAGGAAGGTTATTGCCGAATGAGAATTTGGGAATGGATGGATTGGATGAAGGTCTGGCTTATAATCAGAGTTCCAGTTCCACTACTAATACAATGGCATCTTATGCCGGTCGTTTAGATTACAACTATAAATCGAAATACATTGTTACCGGCACATTCAGAGCTGATGGTTCTTCTAAATTCGTTAATCACTGGGGATATTTCCCTGGAGCGGCCTTAGCTTGGAATATGCACAAGGAAGGTTTATTTGCTAAAATATTTCCAGGTGTTTCTACGTCCAAATTGAGAGCCAGCTATGGTAGTAATGGAAATAATAGGGTCGGTGATTTCGATACGTATGCACGCTTATTGCAAAGCATTAACGGTTATTCCTTTAATAATTCAACTCCAATTGCTTCAAACTATGTGTCTGCAGTTGGCAACCCCGATCTTCAATGGGAAAAGGTTAATACTGTAGATTTAGGTTATGAAATTGGTATTCTAAAAGACAGAATCACCGTTGAAGTCGATTTATATAGAAAAACAACGGAGGACCTGCTGCTTAATGCAATTTTGCCTCCATCAACCGGATTTACCTCTGCCGTTAAAAATATTGGTAAATTAAGGAATGATGGAATTGAATTAACCTTAAACACTGTAAACGTCCAGTCAAAGAACTTTATGTGGGAAAGTAATTTCAATATTAGTTTCAACAGAAACAAAGTAATGGAACTTACTCGCGGTCAACGTTCACTCAATAGCAATTCTTCTTATGTATCTCAGTTTAATAAGCCATTATATGTTGCTGAAGTTGGAAAGCCAGCAGGTATGATGATTGGGTTTATCTGGGAAGGAAATTATCAGTATGCAGATTTTGACAATCCTTCACCTGGAGTTTACATCCTGAAGCCTTCAATCCCTACCAATGGAGCGGTTCGGAATTCTATTCTCCCCGGCGATATCAAATACAGAGATATGAACGGTGATGGAATTATGAATGATGCTGATTTAACTTTCATCGGTAGAGGGCAGCCAATTCATACAGGTGGTTTTTCCAATAATTTCACTTATAAGGCTTTCAATCTGAATGTATTCTTCCAATGGTCTTATGGAAATGATATTTATAATGCCAACAGGCTAATTTTAGAAGGTAATAGTAATGGTTGGGCGAATATCAATCAGTTTGCTAGCTATTCTAATCGTTGGTCGCCTGAAAATCCAACTAATGAAAACTACCGTACAAGAGGTCAGGGCCAATCGGTTTCCACTCTTCAAGAGTAGTAGAGGATGGTTCTTTCTTGCGCATGAAGACAGTTTCTTTAAACTATAATTTACCCGCAAAATTAATTAAGTCTGCTTATATGAGTAATTTAAGTGTAAATGTTTCTGCACAGAACCTGATTACATGGACAAATTATTCAGGAATGGATCCAGAAGTATCTACCCGTAATAATACCTTAACACCTGGTTTTGATTATTCATCTTATCCAAGATCACCAACAATTGCTTTTGGTATTAAAGCAGGATTTTAACATAATTAATCGAAAGAAAAATGAAAATAAAACAATATGTACTCGCAACATTATTCTTAATGAGTTTAGGCTCGTGTAAGAAATATCTGGAGACAACACCATCTGATTTTCTGAATCCGGATAAT
>JBDNHP010000397.1:0-1856 GCA_041688765.1 Flavobacteriales bacterium | reverse complement strand
TTTAGGTATGCCGTACCGGTCCTTGTTGTTTGGTTGGTGCCGAAAAAATCATGGCCCATATTGAAAAAACTCTTGGAGTAAAAGAAAGCGAAGTAACAGCAGATGGAAAGTTCAGTTGGAGAGGGGTAGAATGTCTGGCGGCATGTGGTATGGCCCCGGTTCTACAGATCGGCCCTGAATACACTTTTTATGAGCATTTAACAGAAGAGAGTGTAGATAAATTGATTGAAAGTTTAAAAAATAAGATATAAGGAATGAGATATGAGAATTGAGATATGAGACTGAGTATTTTCTAACAAATGCCTATACGTCTTCTATCTCCAATCTCCCATCTCCCATCTGAATTTAACATGGCGCGCAAGTTATTATTAGAGAATATAAATGTACCCGGAATTCATACTTTCGATGTTTATCGTCAGAATGGAGGATACCGTTCGGTAGAGAAGGCTTTAAAGACTATGTCTCCTGATGCTATAGTTGAAGAAGTAAAGACTTCCGGACTACGTGGACGAGGTGGTGCCGGTTTCCCTACAGGTATGAAGTGGAGCTTTTTGGCAAAACCTGAAGGCCGTGAGCGCTATCTGGTTTGTAATGCTGATGAATCTGAACCGGGGACATTTAAAGACCGTTACCTGATGACTCACATTCCTCATCTTCTTATCGAAGGAATGATCGTTGCCAGTTTTGCTTTAGGGGCAAAAACATCCTATATCTACGTACGCGGCGAGATAATGCCGCAAATCAGGATTCTGGAGCGCGCAATTGCTGAAGCTAAGAATGCAGGTTTTCTAGGAAAAAATATATTGGGTTCAGGTTATGATCTTGAATTATATGTTCAGCCGGGTGGTGGAGCATATATTTGCGGTGAAGAAACTGCGCTAATCGAATCATTGGAAGGTAAGCGTGGTAATCCTCGTATCAAACCTCCTTTTCCTGCAATCTCAGGTGTTTGGGCTTGTCCAACAGTTGTTAATAACGTTGAAACTATAGCGGCTGTTGTGCCTATTATCAATGATAGTGGCGAAGAATATGCAAAGGTTGGTATTGGCAGAAGTACAGGAACAAAACTTATCTCTGCTTCTGGTAATCTCAAAAATCCGGGTGTTTATGAAATTGAATTAGGTGTACCTGTCGAAGAGTTTATTTATTCTGATGAATATTGTGGCGGCATTGCCAATGGAAAAAGATTGAAAGCTGTTGTTGCAGGAGGATCTTCGGTTCCGATTCTGCCAGCAAAGCTGATTCTAAATACCATTAACGGTCAGCCCCGTCTGATGAGCTATGAATCTCTTTCTGATGGAGGCTTTCAAAGCGGATCAATGCTAGGTTCCGGTGGTTTTATTGCTTTTGATGAAGACCAATGCATAGTGAGAAATACCTGGAATTTCTCACGTTTCTATCATCATGAAAGCTGTGGACAGTGTTCACCTTGCCGTGAGGGTACCGGCTGGATGGAGAAAGTTCTCCACCGTATGGAATATGGACATGGAAAAATGAGTGATATCGATCTTTTGGTAGATGTTTCTAAGAAAATTGAAGGCAATACAATTTGTCCATTGGGAGATGCTGCTGCCTGGCCTGTCGCCAGTGCAATCCGTCATTTCCGCGATGAATTTGAATGGCATGTAACAAATCCAAAAGAAGCGATGGATTGGAATTATGGTCTGGCAAAATATGCAGATCCACTTCCAAAATTAGAGGAAGCGGTAAGTCAAAATTAAAAATTAAGGAGTGCTACTTCAATTGAGCAAATGTTGTTGAAGGAAAGTCTGGCAGTTCGAGGAAGGATTTTAAGAATTTTTATACAATAGCCTTGAAATCTGCAAATGAAACAAAATATTGGATTTGTCTTATTA
>JBDNHP010000396.1:0-1383 GCA_041688765.1 Flavobacteriales bacterium | reverse complement strand
GGTGGTAATTCAAACGGGGCAGTTGGTGGACTTGGTGCTTCTATCACAGGTACTTTCGCGGTTACTCCTGGTGAACAACTTAAGATTATGGTTGGTCAGCAAGGTGAAAACGGTGACGGACAGTTCAGCTACGCCGGTGGTGGTGGTGGAACTTTCGTAACTGATAACTCCAACAACCCACTTGCAATTGCTGGTGGTGGCGGTGGTGTTACTGGTAACCCTACGAATGGTGATGTAAACGGTTCTGCAGGCACTGCCGGTATGAACGGTTTCAGCCCTAATGGTCCTGCTAACTACGGTGTAGGCGGAAACGCTGGCCAAGGCGCAACTAACTCTGGCACAGGCCCTGCTTGTGGTGGTAACGGTGGTGGACTATTGAGTGATGGTGAAGAACCATTGTGTTCTATTGTTGGTGTTGCTACCAGCGGTGAAGGTTTTGCGAACGGCGGATCAGGAGGTACTTCTGCTTGCGGTTCTGGAATCTCCGGTGGATTTGGCGGCGGCGGCGGCGGTGGCTGCAACGGTGCTGGTGGTGGCGGTGGCTACTCCGGTGGTGGCGGTAGCTACGGTATCGGCGGTAACGGCGGTGGAGGAGGTTCCTTCAACGGTGGTGCAGAGCAGGTTAACCTTGCTGGTGTTCATACAGGAAATGGTAATGTAATTATCTCATTCCTTGATGTTCCACTTTGTGTACTTGGCTGTACTGATCCATTGGCGGATAACTACAACCCACTTGCTTCCAATGATGATGGTACTTGTACCACTGCTGGATGTACTGATCCTGCTGCTTCTAACTACAATCCTTTAGCAACGCAAGACGATGGTTCATGCTTGTTCCCTGGTTGTACTTATATCGGAGCATTAAACTATGATCCAAATGCTAATATTGACGATGGATCTTGTTTATACGATGGTTGTCCTGTGGTTCTTGGTTGTACTGATGTAAATGCAGTCAACTATCATCCACAAGCGCAAACTGACGATGGATCTTGTGTCTATAGCGGATGTACTGATGTTGCGGCTAACAATTTCGACCCGGCTGCAACTTTAGATAATGGCTCATGTACTTATGATTCAATCTCTGGTTGTACTGATGCAAATGCTTGTAACTACAATGCTGCTGCAAACATCGAAGATGGCTCATGTGATTATTCTTGTGTGGGATGTACCTATCCTTCTGCAAGCAATTACAATCCAGCAGCTACAATCGAAGATGGCTCATGTACATTCCCTGTTTCAGGCTGTACTGATGCTGTAGCAATTAATTACAATGCTCAAGCAAGTGTTGAAGATGGAAGCTGTATCTACTCCGGTTGTACAGATCCTTCTGCAAATAATTTCGACCCGGCTGCAACTTTAGATAATGGCTCATGTACTTATGAT
>JBDNHP010000395.1:0-7093 GCA_041688765.1 Flavobacteriales bacterium | reverse complement strand
TTTCGAAGTCAATTTCCCATAATACGGGCTTGCCTCCATAGCTCACCGTGAGATTATGTACATCAAGTAGAATCGGATTATGAGCTTCATTCATTGATCAATGCTAATTTGATGGTATTAACATTGTGCCTGAACATTCCCAAATAGGTGGCTTCAGGAGTACCAATAGAACCAGGTGCATCGGAATACAAAGTGCCGCCCACTTGAACGTTTAAGCCTCTTTCCTCACATCGCTTTTGTACTGCTTTCATTGATCGTTCAGAAATGGAAGACTCAACAAAAATGGCCGGAATCTTATTTTCTGTAATGAAATTCACCAATTCGCTTACATCTTTCAATCCGAATTCAGCTTGTGTTGAAATCCCTTGTAAAGCATGCACCTCTAGTCCGTAAGCCCGTCCGAAATAGCCAAATGCATCATGAGCAGTTACGAGCACTCGGTGTTCTGCTGGTATAGTTGAGATTTGCTCCTTAGCCCAATTATGCAAATCATTTAATTCCTTGATATAAGCCTCGGAATTTGCTTTGAATAAGTCTTGATGATGCGGAAACCAAAGCACTAGTGAATCCATCAAATTTGAGCACACAGTAGCCCATATTTCAGCATCGAACCAAATATGTGGATCATAAGTACCATCCATTTGCAGCAATCTTTCAGCATTTAGCGAAGCACCTGCATCAAAAGCAAATTTGGAAGAACCTGTCTTTTCTAATACATCGATCATTTTTCCTTCTAGGTGTAAACCATTAAAAATGAGAACATTTGATTCTGAAATCAAAGCAATATCACCCTGAGAAGCTTTAAAAAGGTGAGGATCTACCCCCGGCCCCATCAAAACATCAACCTGAGCTTTATCTCCAGTAATGGCCTTCACCACATCTCCCAACATAGAAGTGGTGCATACTATTTGAATTTTTTGATCCTTATTCATCTCATTATCAGAATCTTGAACTTTGCATGACATGAGTAAGGAAAGTGAAAATATACTGAACAATATTTTTGGCATTGTGTATTTTTAGGCAAAGCTAAAAATATTTTTTGAACAATCTAAAAATGTAGCTTTAAGACTTTTAGAGAAAAAAGACCGCTTCTGCATGGTGCGATAGGACAGCCAAAACACAAACAGAAAATCATAATTGACGGGAGTTACAGAGGGCCTTGATCAAACCGACACAAAGCAAGAGTTTTCCCGCAGATTTCGCAGATTAACGCAGACACAAAATTCATACTTCTTCCTGCTTCGAAGAGTTTCGAATAAAATTTTCCTGAAGATTCCTCATAGCTGATCTGCGCTAATCTGCGGGATTCTTTCTTCCTAATCATCAATATTAAACGCCCTTGCAAACCTCAGGAAGTAATCCTTAGAAACATCCAGACCAGAGGTTTCCCGTTTTCGGAATTATGAGTCAAAAAAAAGCCGCTCTTTCGAACGGCTTCTTAAATATCTGTTTATCAACCTTTAACTAGTTTTTTGTACTTGATGCGATGAGGTGTAACATCACCCAATCGTTTCTTTTTATTCTCTTCATATTCGGAAAATGTTCCTTCGAAATAATAAACCTGAGAATCGCCTTCAAAAGCGAGAATATGAGTGCAAATACGATCCAGGAACCAACGGTCGTGGGAAATTACCACTGCGCAGCCTGCGAAATGCTCCAAACCTTCTTCCAAAGCTCGCAATGTATTTACATCGAGGTCATTGGTTGGCTCATCTAGCAAAAGGACATTAGCCTGAGAACGCAGTGTCATGGCAAGATGCAAGCGATTACGCTCCCCTCCTGAAAGTACTCCGCATTTCTTTTGTTGATCTGACCCATTAAAGTTGAAACGACTCACATAAGCGCGTGAATTTACCATTTGTCCGTCGAGTTCCACAACTTCGTTTCCGCCTGTAATTACTTCCCAAACTGTTTTAAGCGGATCAATTTCTTTGTGAGTTTGGTCAACATATCCCACTCTCACCGTTTCGCCAATTTTAAACTCTCCGGCATCAGGCTTTTCCAAATCGAGGATAAGCTTGAACAAAGTCGATTTACCTGCACCATTCGGTCCAATAACACCAACTATACCCGCAGGTGGAAGTTTGAAATTCAGATCTTCATAGAGCAATTTATCGCCAAAACCTTTAGAAACGTGAATAGCTTCAATTACATCGTTACCTAAACGCGGACCATTAGGAATGGGCAAAGCAAGAGCAGCTTCTTTCTCTTTTCCGCCTTCAGATAAGAGTTTTTCATAATTACCTAAACGTGCTTTATTCTTAGCTCTCCTGCCCTTTGGATTCATTCTACTCCATTCCAACTCCCGATCAAGCTCTTTTCGTCTTTTGCTTTCATGTTTCTCTTCTTGAGCCAATCGTTTCGATTTTTGTTCTAGCCATGAAGAGTAGTTTCCTTTCCATGGAATGCCTTCACCGCGATCGAGTTCTAAAATCCAACCTGCAACATTATCAAGGAAATAACGGTCGTGGGTAATCGCAATTACAGTTCCCGGATATTGCTGTAAATGTTGCTCCAACCACAATACCGATTCTGCATCCAAGTGGTTAGTTGGCTCATCGAGCAATAATACATCCGGTTGTTTGAGCAGTAATCGACAAAGTGCCACTCGGCGCAATTCTCCACCGCTTAGGTTTTTGATAAGGGCGTCAGCCGGAGGAGTGCGAAGTGCATCCATTGCGATTTCGAGCTTGGTATCAAGCTCCCAACCTCCCATGCTATCGATTTTATCTTGTACCGAAGCCTGACGATCCATCAGGGCCTGCATTTTATCAGGATCATTCAGTATTTCTTCATCCATGAATGAATTGTTGATTTCCTCATATTCACGAAGCGCATCAACAACATCCTGCGTCCCTTCTTCTACAATTTGGCGCACCGTCTTGCTTTCATCGAGTTTAGGTTCTTGTTCGAGATAGCCAACTGAATAGCCAGGCGACCAAACCACATCGCCTTGAAACGCTTCATCAAGTCCCGCAATAATGCGCATAGTAGTTGACTTACCCGAACCGTTGGCTCCAATTATACCAATCTTGGCTCCATAGAAGAAACTGAGGTAAATATCTTTTAGAATGTGTTTTCCTTGTGGTGAGTTCTTATTGACCTTCACCATAGAAAAGATCACTTTTTTATCGTCTGACATAGGATTGGAATATTTGAGGGGCACAAAGATAAGAGATGCGCGGGAATGTTAAGACTCGAAATAACTAAGAATCATGTTGACCAATTTGTATTGAAAATGACTTTTGTTTCAGGGGCAATATAAGCATGAAAGTAAAGCGCAAATTAAGATTGCCAATCGCGCATAGACCAAGCTGGCAATCCTTCATTTGCGCAAACAAATTCTGCAATAAGCCATCAAATTAAAAAGCCAGAAAGTTTGAATCTGGAATTTGATCCGAATTCTGACACATACCTTAGGAATATTCGTCTTCCCTTCCCCATCTCTAGGTCGGGATTTCCCATGAAAGAGCCATCATGCTTACGTTTAAGAAATAAAGATTGAAGCCAATTCGTAGAATGCCAGAGAGTCATTTATTCTGCTCGTTTCAAAATCTTAAAACGATTTAAGTTTTACCCAGACTTAACCTTTGAGATTAATTGCATGGTAACTTCAGCGATTTCTCTATCTTTCCGGATCAACCTATTATGCTTTCCAAACGCACACAGTACGCATTTAAAGCACTGACATTTCTAGCCAGAAAGGATCAGAACGTTCCAGTATTAATATCTGAGATTGCTGAAAATCAGCATATTCCATTGAAATTTCTAGAGAATATTTTACTCGAATTGCGCAAAGCAGGAGTACTATCAAGCAAAAAAGGAAAAGGTGGCGGATATGCTTTACGTTTGACGCCTGAAGAAATTAGAGTTGCAGATGTGGTAAGACTTATGAATGGCCCAATTGCCATGCTGCCATGTGTAAGTCTGCATTTCTATGAAAAATGCGAAAACTGCAATGAAGAGAACTGCGGATTACAAAGGGTAATGATTGAAGCCCGTGATGCTACACTAAAAGTGCTTGAAGGCAGAACATTGCTCGATATGTTGTAATCCATTTAAGCTGGAAGGCACCTCTTCTTTCCATAAGTCTTTACAATGCTGTTTCTAATTTGGAGCAACCGATGTTTAGCATGCAATTGATTTATTTAGTCTATTAATTTGGTAGATTAAGTATAGTTCATTACTTTTGTGCTTATTCAATAGAAAAAATGCTGCTCGACCACATCATTCCGCAAAAGGAGAAGCTCAAAATTGACAAACGAAGCCATTTCAGATCTGTGGCAAAGGCTATATCATGGAGAGTAATAGGCACAATTGACACTATAGTTATTTCCTATTTCATTACCGGAGAATGGCGTTTCGCTTTTAGTATAGGGGCTGTAGAAGTCTTTACCAAGATATTTCTCTTTTACGCTCATGACCGTATTTGGGAATATTTTAGAAAGCCATGAGTATTGCGCCAGAAATAGCGGATAGATTAATTGAAATCGGGAAATACAGTTCTCCTGTTGATAAGCTATTGAAATTAAGTGCATTATATAATGGCGCAATAGCATTTTCAACTTCATTTGGTGAAGAGGATCAGGTTATCACCGAAATGATTGCCAAGAACAAAATTCCTATTCGGATTTTCAGTTTGGACACCGGCCGACTTTTTCAGGAAAGCTACGATCTTGCCGATATTACTCGTTCGAAATATGCTTTAAATATCGAAGTTTATTACCCTAATAATGAATTAGTTGAATCTCTTACACTAAATAAAGGATTTAATAGCTTTTACAAAGGAATTGAGGAAAGAAAAGAGTGCTGTAATATCCGAAAAATAGAGCCACTTAACCGCGCATTGAAAGGCAGCAAGGTTTGGATAACGGGTCTGAGATCAGCACAAAGCGAAAATCGATTGGGAATGCAGTCCTTCGAATACGACAATGAAAGGGAATTGATAAAATTCAATCCATTGATCGATTGGACGGATGATGAACTTAAATCATATATTAACCTGAATAAAATCCCGATAAACTCCTTACATTCCAGAGGATACAAGAGCATTGGCTGTGCACCATGCACTAGAGCTATAATGCCAGGCGAACACCCAAGGGCGGGAAGATGGTGGTGGGAGAATTCTGGAAAGGAATGTGGGCTTCATAGCAATCGATGATTATTCAGTAATTTGGACGGTATGAAATTCATCCGTCCGCTAATCCACTCCTTGTTTCTGATCTTTATTCTTGGCTTGCAGCAGCTTTCATTTGCACAATCAAGAGCCGGAGAAGCTGTTTTAGACATTAACCCATACAAAATTACTTGTATCGGAGAGGGAAGACACCCTTGTACCTTCGGTAAAATGAATGGGGAAAAATGTACCGTTGATTTCGATATTCAGGGTTTTGAATTTGAATGGGGTTTTACCTATCAGTTGCGCATTGAATACAGAGATATAAACCCAGCTCCTGCGGATGGATCATCCAAAGAATACCGGATGAAAAAATTATTGAAGAAGGAACCTGTAAATGCAGATTTTAGCTTTGAATATACCTTGGAGCCCAAATCCGACCTTTTTGGCTTTGTTTCAATGGTTGAAGATGCTGGGGATGATAAATTACTGCTGCTTGGAGAGAAGTACATCATCTGTAACGGTCAAAAAAACAAAATCCTTAGCATTCTAGAAACTGCGCCAGTCAAACTTTTACTCAAATTTGACAATGATAAAAACTTGCAATTAATCGAATTTGTAGATTGATTAAGCTTTTTGCAATTCTAAAAGGGTGATTTCTGGATATATCCCTACCCTGCCTGGGAAACCAAGAAATCCAAATCCGCGATTAACATAGAGATATTGACCGTTGATATCATATAATCCCGCCCAACGTTTATACCTCAACTGAATCGGACTGATTTTAATTCCAAGACTCGGTATCTCGATTCCCATTTGCATTCCGTGAGTATGTCCACTCATGGTTAAAGCTATGTTTGTTTTGCCCATAACCGCTTGATCGAAGTGAGTGGGATCGTGGGATAACAGTATTTTGAAGGCCGTTTCACTCAGTCCTTCCAAAGCCTTATTCAAATCGCCATATTGATGAAAACCTTTTCCCCAATTCTCTACTCCAACCAATGCGATTTCCTGACCGTCTTTCTCGAGAATTGCGGTTTCGTTCTTCAATAATTTGAAACCCATTTCTTCGTGAATTTCAAAAAGTCTTTCAATGTTGGCCTTTTTTTCCTCTGGATTCTTCCATGGAACATAATCAGAGTAATCATGATTACCCAAAATAGAATACTTACCGCGCTTGGCTTTTAATGATGCAATGATTTCAATCCAAGGCTCCGCTTCATAAGCGTAATTATTAACCAAGTCTCCCGTAAAAAAGATGTAATCAGGTTCCAACTCATTCACTTTTGCTATTGCCTCTTTCACTTCATCAAAACTGTTATCCATGAAACTGCCGAGATGCATATCGCTCAACTGAACGATTTTAATGCCTGCAAAGGCTTCGGGTAGATCAGGAAAAGGAATATTTTGACGCCAAACTTTAAAATTGTATTTTCCTTTTATTTGCCCGTAGATCATGCTTCCAAACACAAATCCCGAGACTAATAATCCTGCTTGATTAATAAATTGTAAACGGTTGATTTTCTCGTGAACAGCAGAGCCAATTTCCTGCTTGGGCCGAAGCCAAGAGAAAAACAAGCGCCCAAGGTGAACGATATCATCCGCAAAATGGAAAATGACAAAAACGAGCTTGGTAACTAAGAAGGTGATGGCAAATCCGGTAATGAAATAGAATAATTTATACGATTTGCTATCCATGAGTTTTTGAAACTCAAACATCAGATAAACGAAAAGAACACTAGTAATTATTGTCGGAATCCACCACATCCACCTGGAAATGCGTCTCGGTAAAATTTCGAGATTGGACGTCAACATTTTAATTCCTTTATAACCATAGAGGTCGATAAGCAACAATATTGCTGTGGCAAAAAGGAAGAACACGATCATTCTTAAAGGCATAGTTCGAATTGAATTGGCTGCAAAATTAGTCCATATAACAGAGCATTGAAATGTTTGTTTGAGGATTCGTTTTGGAAA
>JBDNHP010000394.1:0-7444 GCA_041688765.1 Flavobacteriales bacterium | reverse complement strand
TGAACAAATGTTTGTATGACTATTATGCCCATCAACATTCCATGCCTGTAAAACACGATCCATATAACCTTCGTGACCTGGACGCCCTACGTGGTAAGCGATTTCGTTGTTTCTACCTTCAACAATCGCTTTTCTGAGCCTGCCTGCGATATCGTCCAAAACGGCATCCCAACTTACTCTTTCCCAATCTCCGGAACCGCGTTTACCTTTGCGTTTAAGCGGGTATAAAATACGGTCAACATCCTTGATTTGATTGATAGTTGCAGGGCCTTTTGCGCAATTTCTACCTCTGCTTGCAGGATGGTAAGGATTTCCTTCAAACTTACGGACTTCGCCATTTTCTTTGTCGATGTACGCTAGCAATCCACAAGCTGATTCACAATTGAAACAGGTAGTAGGAACGATGGTGTATGTTTTTTTCTCTCTTTTCGCCCATCCTTTAGCTTCATACTCTTCCCAATTATCCCACTTTTCAGGTGGTGGATAAGAAGTCAATTTGCCCGGATTGGTGAGCCGCGGAACACTATTCGCCGGAGTATTATTCAACTTCGGAATTAATCCCAAGCTTTCGGAAAGTCTTTCTATAAGGGTAGGACTCGGTTTGTTAGTCATGTCCGTTAATGTTAAATAATCAACTAAGAGGAATTCGTTGTGGAGCTTCAACCCATATTTTTTCAGTGAAGTAAATCCCCGCAAGAACCATGAGCGAGGCAATAATCAATAGAACATCACCACCAATAAAGAGCAAAACAAGTGGAGCGATATTTCCGAGGAGCAAAGTGCCCATCCAAAACATGTTTTTGTAACGACCTTTTGTAATCATTTCAGCTACTCTTTTTGAATCTTCAGTTGGATGCGTGATGCTTAATTCTGCGCCAAGAATTGCCAGGTTTCCAAATATTGCTCCCATTAGAACGAGCGCAGTGAATGAGGTCATAAAAGAATGTTGAAATAAGCTTGCGATTAATATAGCAGCAGCACCAGCCATTATGCTATGCGCAAACATGTGGAAAACTAATGTTGGACTTTGCCAGAAATCACGCCCTTTGGCCTGAGCAAAAAGAAATGCGGTATAAATGGCAACTACCACTCCTAAAATTGCAGAGGCCCAAGAAGCGATTTCTTTAATTATTGTCCAGTTGAAAATAACTGCGGCGAGATAAAGGCTGAGCGTTCCACCGAAAATACCAATAGCATAGCCACCACGAACCAGCCATGATTTCCATTGCGGGCGAAGCAACACATAAACAAATCGCTTAGGTTGATCCAAATCTTTCACTAATAGCAGGCCTGTTGCCAAAAGAAAGAATAAACTTATACCCACTACAATAAATGAAGCTTGTTCATCCATTCTCATAAAATTGAGTTTATCAGCAAGAAAAGCAACAAGAAAGGTACCGGCAGCTATGGCTTTAGTCCAAACATAGGTGCTTACTTCCCAGCCCCAGAGGATTCCTTTATCTGGAGTGTCATAAACTCTTTTCACTTTAGCTTCCTTCATCAAAACGGCAACCGATTTTTCAGGTCCTCCATCCGGTTCGAAGGTTACACTGGATCGGAGATTTTTATTGTTCTTTTTAGCTAGTTCTATCAAATCCTTGCCTGTGGCAATCGCTTCGGCGAATTTGGCAAAATGACCGACTCCGGATGTTTGTGAGTTCCAGATGTAAT
Source organism: Flavobacteriales bacterium (assembly GCA_041688765.1). Lineage (GTDB taxonomy): Bacteria > Bacteroidota > Bacteroidia > Flavobacteriales_D > Sanyastnellaceae > JBDNHP01. The sequence goes on along the minus strand of JBDNHP010000394.1, from coordinate 5,773 downwards.
TGTCTGATCTTCCAGATGCTGAAGGCCTCAAAGATGCTTCGTCACCATTAATGTAAAAGAGATTCGGGTTCGTAGCTTTTTCAGGCTTACGTGTAATCACTTGCTCTCTGGAAAGCAACATTGATATTTCAGAGGAAGGATCATGCATATCACCGCTGATAATAGCTTGTTCCGGACAAACATTTACACATGCAGGCTCCAATCCTATATCTACTCTATGTGCACAATAATTGCATTTTGCAGCAGTATGAGTTTCAGGGTCAATGTATAAGGCGTCGTAAGGGCAAGCTTGCATACATGATTTGCATCCAATGCAACGATTATTATCAAAGTCTACAATTCCATCTTCTCTAACAAACAAAGCCTGAACAGGGCATATTTCAACGCATGGCGCATCCGTGCAGTGATTGCATCGCATTACAGAGAAAACCCTTCTCGTATTAGGGTATGTACCCTTTTCAATTTGTTTTACCCAAGTGCGGTTTACGCCAATAGGAACATCATGTTCACTTTTGCACGCTACAGTGCAAGCGTGGCAACCGATGCACTTTCTATTGTCGATTATAAAGCCATATTTCATCAGATCAATTTAATCTTTATTGTTGAGGCTCACTCTATTTCAGGCTATGAACTTATGAAAGATTAGAATGCCTGAATGTGACATAAGTAGCAAATGTTATTAATTAAGAAAGATTCTTTATAGTTTAGCCTTCATTCTGAGGAGTTGAGGCTGAGTTCACCTTACTGATTTTTAAAATGGAGATAGAAATACTGGCATTTGGCCGAGCTAAGGAATTGATGGGAGATCATCGAATTAAATTGGAAGTTGAGGATCAAATATCAATTGAAGAATTTAAACTTTTGCTCTTAGTTCGGTATTCTGCATTGGGATCGCTCAGTAATTTTTCAATTGCCGTTAATGAAACTTATGCCTTGCCAGGAGATCAACTCCATGATGCCGATGTAGTGGCCATCATTCCACCGGTTTCAGGGGGCTGATAATTTTAACTGAATCTGTTTATTGCACATTTTTTAGATTATCCCCTTTGGAAAACGAGATACAAATATTGCTTCAAACAGAAGCCCTGGAAACGAATATTAGTCGGCAATTCGTTATGGCACCAGAATATGGTGGGATTGTAGTTTTTGAAGGCTATGTTCGAAATGCAACTGCAGGAAAGCACGTGCTTAAACTGGAGTTTGAAGCTTATGAACCCATGGCGATCAAGGAAATGCATAAAATTGCTTCAGAAACTCTTGAGAAATTTAAAATCGGCAGAATTAGTATTCAACATCGAACGGGAATACTTCAAATTGCTGAAATCCCAGTGATCATTGCCGTGTCAGCAGCTCATCGCGATGCAGCATTTGAGGCATGCAGATATGCCATAGATGAATTAAAAGAGCGAGTACCTATCTGGAAAAAAGAGTTCTTTTTCGATGGAGAAGTCTGGGTTGCTGCCCACCCTTAATTAAGATTTTAGCAAGGCTAGCGCTTTGTTATAGTCTTCCGGAGTATTGATGTTCAGTAATGCTTCCGATCTTATGGCTTCAATACTTTTGGCATCACTTTGCAATAAGGCTTTTCTCGGACAAGTAAATCCCAAAGACATCATTGCAAGCAATAAAGGGTAAGAGGAGGGCTCCCAAATCGCCGCTAAAGGCTCAGGATCGCCATTTTTTGGGCTTTTGAAGGCTGTAGCAGAATGGAAAGGATTTCGCTCGGCGATGAGTTGTTCGATATGGCTCTTGTCCATGAACGGTAAATCGCTTGCGAGTACCAGCCAAGCAGCATTGGGATCATGCATAAAAGCAGAAACGATGGCTCCATAAGGTCCCATTCCGATCAACCTGTCGGGAATGGTTTTGATATTTGAATCAAAATCGCTAACCTGATCTGGTCTGCAAGAAATATAAGTATCTTCAACTTTATTACTCAATATTTCAAATAAATATTCCCGCTGTATTTTTCCATGAAAATTGAACAAGGTTTTGTCTTGTCCCATTCTTTCGCTTTTACCTCCAGCCAAAACAAGTGCTTTCAATTGAGGTGTTGACTTTTTAAGAATAAAAGGGATTACACTACTATTTAATTCTTCGATTGAAATAATATTAATATTAATATTATTATTTTCGTAATGATTTTTTAAGAATGGAGGTATTTCCTGGATTTCAGGATGCAAAATGATTGCAATAGGATTAGTAATCCGATCCAGTTTTCTAGAAAGCGATTCTATCTTTTCCGGATGGAGGAAAACCAATTGTAGTGAGGCATTAAAATGATTGCCATTTACTAGAGCGATTTCGTTTTTGGTATTGAGAAACCGAAAATTGTGGCGTTTAATAGAATGAAAACTTTCAAATCGGCTAAAGGAAATTTTATCAGAAAAAGCAGATTGAAATCCATTAATATTTTCAATGTCAGATGCAGCGCTTTGATGATCGGCATCAATATAAAAGCATTTTTCTTTACCAAGTAAATCAGCTAATTTTTCGGCTGATTTGCGAATTTCAGAACATGGTGCACCAATGAGTGCTATCTCTGTTGTGGCATAAGTGCCGAATGCACTTAATGTAAGTTTTTCGTGTCTTCCTTCAGACTTGCCTTCTGAAATCATTTTTGCCTCCTGATTTTTCCATCAAACAAATTTCACGAACTACTATGTTGTGGCTTAGTGCCTTGCACATGTCATACACGGTTAAAGCTGCAATACTAACTGCCGTGAGCGCTTCCATTTCAACTCCTGTTTTTCCGGTTAAGGAAGCAGAAGCGACGATGATTATTTCGTTTTTATTTTGAACTTCAATGTGCAACTCGATGTGGTCTAGGCCAAGAGGATGACACAATGGAATGAGTTCAGACGTTTTTTTTGCAGCCATTATGCCAGCGAGAATGGCAGTTTGAAAAACCGGCCCTTTCGGCGCCTTAATTTCGTCACCTTGTAAGAGTTGCATTACTTCATCAGGCAATTCTACAATGGCTCGCGCTTTGGCATTTCGCAAGCTTGCTGCTTTTGAGCCCACATCCACCATTCCTGGATTTTGCTTACTATCGAGATGAGTAAATATCTTGCTCATATTTTGGAAAATGGCCAATAAGGAAATACTTCTCCTTTTTCAAAAGTACTACGTTCTTCAGGTAATTCAAGAAACCCACTTACCTCCGATAAATTTGCCAGATCACCTGAACCATGACCCTTGACAGGATTTGCATACAAAGTTGCATCTTTTTCTATGCCTGCTTTTACTTCCAGAAAATAGCTAAGTGATGGTTTGAATTCGAAATCAGAATTTAGCTTAGCGAAGCATTTATTTTTTGATCCAAAACAAGAAGATTGCAACCAGGGTTTGAAATAACGAATGGCACAAACGATGGTAGAAACTGGATTTCCAGGGAATCCAAAAATAAATTTGTTTTGTTTTTCAGCAAAGAGAAATGGTTTTCCAGGTCTTTGCTTTACGCCATGCAATTGAATAGTGAAACCACTCTTTTCAAAGCAGGAGGGGAGATAATCGAATTTGCCTTTAGACACGCCACCGCTGAAAAGGAAACAATCGTAATTTGCTTCGTTTTCGAGCAAAAAATTCAGAATTGAATTTTCGTCATCGGGCAAATGAAAACTATCGCTTTTTACTCCATCCTGTTGAAGTAAAGTTTGTATAGCAGGGGCATTGGACCTTCTAATTTGCCATGGTAAAGGCATTTCATCAATGGCAACCAGTTCGTCACCTGTAGAGATAATGGCAATTCTTGGTTGCGAAAATACTTTAATTGTTGACTTTCCAATGCTCGCAGCTATGCCTTGCTCCGCTGCTCTGAACAAAGAATTTGCAGGGACCAATAGATCCCCTTTCTTTTTGTCAAATCCTTGATTATGAATATTTTGGCTGGCATTAATTCCATCAATCACTACCGTAGCAATTCCTTCTGATATATTAAGGTCCTCGTAACGAATTACAGAATCGCATCCATCTGGTAAAACGGCGCCTGTCATGATTTCAATACAATTTTCAGAAGATATCAGTGGCTCCGGCTGCATTCCGGCTGCAAGCGTGTATTGGATTTTGAAACTGCGAATTCCGGTTTTAAATGCAACAAAGGCGATGGCAATTCCATCCATCTTTACTTGGTTAAATGGAGGAAGGTCGCGGTCTGCAATAAGATTTTCAGCAATAATTCTATTTACCGCCTCAGTAGATGGTAATTCACAAACAGAAGAAGTCCAAAGATGATTTTGGATAATATTATGAGCCTCATTTACAGAACAAAGCTTTTTCATTTAGCCTCCTATACTCGACATTGATTCAGATACTGCACCATTATTTCTATTCTTTTCGGCTTCAATGCCATCAATAGCTCTATTACCAAAAGCACTCAGAAGTGTAATTTTGAATTGATCCTTATCAAAATCATCACTGCGCAACAAGTCTCTTAAGTTCAGCACTCCATTATCATACAAACAAGTTTTGAGATCTCCCTGCGGAGTAATTCTTATTCTATTGCAAGTGCCGCAAAACGTACGACTAAATGAAGCAATTATTCCTAAGCTGCCAATGGCACCGGGAATTTGATAATCATTTGAAGTAGAATTTGGCTTTTGAAGTCTTCTTTCAAGAAATGGAAATGCCGTTTTGAGAAGCTCCAAAATTCGAGTATGATTCCAATGAGCATCTGAATTTCGACTGCCCCCATTGAAAGGCATTTCTTCCAAAAACCTTATTGATACAGGGTGTTTTCGGCTTAATTCAGCCATAGAAATAATTTCATCATCATTTATTCCGTTCATCACCACCATATTAATTTTGGTCCGAATTCCGGATTCAACAAGCATTTCGAGTGTTTTAAGAACTTCCTCCAAATGATCTCGACGTGCAATTTCTATAAATCGATCTCTTTTCAAAGTATCGAGGCTCAAGTTAACTCCTGCGATGCCTATAGCTTTGAGTTGAGTTATAAACTGTTGCGTATTTACACCATTGGTGGTAATATGAACTTCCTTGATTCCATCGATTACACTTATCTTTTCAAGGAAATCAATGGCACCTTTTCTAACAAATGGTTCACCCCCGGTAATTCTAACTTTCTTAACTCCCATTTCAGCCAGAATGCCCGTTAATTGTAGCATCTCTTCATAGCTGAGCAGATCCCGGCGATTCACAAAATTGATACCTTGCTCGGGCATACAATAAGTACATCGCAAATTGCATCGATCAGTTATGGCTAATCGCAAATAGTCGAGTTGGCGTCCATGGTTATCTACCAGCATATTTAACAAAACTTATTGGGATTCGGAAAAGCGTCGGAATCATCCTCCTTGAGACGATTGGTGAGGCAAGCAAAATCTTTTTCAATTAAAATTCTCAGTCCTTGTTCAGTGCCATTGTTCCAATTTTGTTCAATGCTGATTTCTTCGCCTGAAGCCCAAGATTCAAGAATGTCAGAGGGGATTTGGATACTCAATATATTAGTAATACACGCTACAGAAAAGGATTCGCCTGAAATTAATTCATAACTGAAAACTTCAAACGCGTTAATAATTGTACTTTCTACAATTTTATTGTTTAATAACAGATCATTCAGCTCTTGTTGCTGAAGCCTTAATCGGATCGAATTTCCTTTTACTCTGAGTTTCATGTATGTTGAACAATTTTTTCTCCTGAATCCACATCATTTTGCATGGTAAAGGATACTAATTTAGGCTTTTCGTGGCTATCGAATGCAGTTACAGCTCCATTAACAGTGAGAAAGAAATTCTCTTCTCCTAAAAACTTG
>JBDNHP010000393.1:0-2295 GCA_041688765.1 Flavobacteriales bacterium | reverse complement strand
TTAAGGATCTGATTGCTTATTTCCGATTAACGGCCAATCCAAAAGATGAGGAGGCTTTTCGAAGGGTGATCAATTATCCGGCTCGTGGTATTGGCAAATCTACCTTGGATAAAATGACGGTTGCCGCTGAAGAGCATGGCGTTAGTCTTTGGGATTTGATAGAATTCCCTGCGCAGTACCCTTTTGGTCTTGGCGCGGCATCTATGAATAAAGTTGCTGAATTTGCCATGATGATTAAGGGTTTTAGGGCCATGATGGAGAAGAAGTCGGCTTATGATCTGGGGCAACATATTGCCAATAGCACCGGTATTCTGAGCGATTTATACAGCGATCGCACTCCGGAAGGCGTTGCTCGTTATGAGAACATTCAGGGATTGCTCAATGGTATGAAAGAGTTTTCGGAACTTGATCCGGATGAAGAGAATCCGAGCATCAGCACCTTGAGCGATTTCCTTATTGATATTGCCCTCCTAACCGATACGGATCAGGATGATGGGGACGATGATAAAATTTCGCTGATGACGATTCATGCTGCTAAGGGTCTTGAGTTTCCCTATGTATTTATAGTGGGAATGGAAGAAAATCTCTTCCCATCTCAAATGGCGCTGAACAGCAGAGAGGACTTGGAAGAAGAACGTAGATTGTTTTATGTGGCTTTAACCCGGGCAAAAACCAGGGCTATTATGTCTTATGCTACTACTCGATATCGCTGGGGACAATTAATTTTTGGTGATCCGAGTCGTTTCATCATGGAAGTGGATCCGAGTTTTGTGGATCGTTCAGATTTAACTGGAGGACCATCCGGAAAATCCAAATTATTTGGTGATTTTGGATCAGATAGACAAAAATTTTTCAAAAAGGAAATCGCAAATAATCCTGGAATTTCGGGCAAAATTCCAGTTAAACCGGAATCAGGTAGCGGTGTTGATGGAGACGATTTTAAAAATATCACGGCTGGCATGGAAGTAACGCATGAGCGATTTGGAAAAGGCAAAGTGCTGAGCATTGAGGGGGAAAATGACAATTTGAAGGCGACGGTTTTCTTTCCATCGGCAGGACCAAAACAATTGTTACTTCGATTTGCCCGACTCAAAATTTCAGGAGTCTGATTTTTTGAAATGACCTTGCTGTCATTTTAACCTTTATGATTAGAGTATGGTTTTAATTACGCATCTTTGCATTACAGCTTAATTTATGGATTATAATTCTCAACGTCCGGATATTATTATTCCGGAATACGGTCGACATATACAGTCAATGGTTAGCACCGCGATGCAAGTTCAGGATCGCGAAGAACGCAACAAGATGGTAAGAGCCATCATTAAAGTAATGGGTCAATTGTTTCCTTATCTGCGTGATATTGAAGATTTCAATCACAAGCTTTGGGATCACTTGTACATTATGTCGGGCTTTAAACTGGATGCCGATTCTCCTTATCCTATTCCAGAGCCGGCAACGTTTCAGGAAAAACCGGGTCGTATGAAGTATCCTCAAACCCGCATCAAATATGGTCATTATGGCAAAGGTGTGGAAAAGATGATAGAGCACGTTGCAGGTAAAGAGGATGGTCCAGAAAAGGATGCTCAGGCGATCATGGTGGCTAATTTGATGAAGCGTCATTATTTGACTTGGAATCGTGAAACCGTTGCTGATAGTTTTATCATTGCCCAGGTACAGGAATTGAGTGAGGGAAGGGTTATAGTTGCCCCTGGATCAGTACTTATTAGTTCTTCGGAAATTTTAGGGGTTTCAAAACCTCCTCAGCAGCGTATGATGAAACACAAGCCTAAGAAAAAAGGGAATAGCAATAATCATCGAAGGATATAATTTTTTTTTCATTTTGGCGATGGGATTTTAGAATGTCATCCTTAAGCTTCTTTGCAGCGCCCACTTGTTAACAAACCTTTCATTAAAGTTTTATTCTTAGTCCTTTTTTTATTTCAAATTCCTTCCCAAATTCGGTGTTCGTATAATAATTTATCATGAGCACATTTGAAATTGAAGGTGGCATAAAACTACAAGGAGAGGTTATTCCGCAAGGCGCGAAAAATGAAGCCTTGCAAGTAATCTGCGCAGTGCTACTCAGCCCTGAAAAAGTTAGCATTTCCAACATCCCCGATATTGTTGATGTAAATAAACTCATCGACCTGCTCCGAAGCATGGGAGTTACTATCGAGCGCGTATCCAAGGATACTTATACCTTCGATTCATCCACCCTGGATCTTGGCTATCTTGACTCCAAAGAATTCAGCGCCAAAGCAGCGGCATTGCGAGGTTCCATTATGATAATGGGAC
>JBDNHP010000392.1:0-4062 GCA_041688765.1 Flavobacteriales bacterium | reverse complement strand
GCGGACAAGTGTTTAGTCAATTGAATTTAAAAAATGATCGCTATCGGTTCAGACAATTCTCATACTTCGAAACAGAATCTGATGAAGATCAAATTTTAGAAAAAGCAATTTTGGAGGATGAAGTATGGACACTATTACGATTGAATCCAGAATTGCTTCCTCAAGGAGTATTGAACATGATTCCATCCTTACATTTTTTGCGTTTTATGCACCTGGAAGCAGTCCCGTATCCGGCAATAGCAAAGAATGAAGTATTGACAGACTTTAGTGTCTATACTATCAGCTATTCAAAGCCTAAGCGTGAATTAAAAATTTATTATAATTCTGCATTTCCTTATGAAATTCAAGGCTGGGACGAAACATATTTGGATGGATTTGGAGCTGATTCAAAAATGCTTACGAGCACTGCCAAACTAAAGCATAGTATGATGACTGATTATTGGAACAAGCATGGCATTTCAGACAGTACCTTTAGGAAAGAATTGATGTTGGATTGATCATTTTTAGTGAACAAATACACACTGTAATAGTTAATTATTATATATTTATTATTTATATTAATATAATCAATTATTATTAAATGAGAAAAGTGGGAATTCTTCTTTTTTTAGTGTTCGGATTGATAGTAGATGCTTTATCGCAAGATCTTGTTTTTGGAACTAACAATTATGTTGAATATCAGATAGGAACCCTACCTGTTGTAATATCTGTTCCGCATGGGGGCAATCTCAACCCTATGAGCATTCCAGACAGAACATGCAATAACCCTGTTTATGCCACTGATGCATTTACCATTGAAACAGCGATGGCTATAAATCAATCTATTTTTGAAGCTACAGGCTGTTATCCACACATCATTATTTCGCATTTGAAACGATCGAAACTAGATTGTAATCGGAATTTGGAGGACGGAGCATGTGGGAATGAAGAAGCAATTATAGCTTGGGAAGAATTTCATAATTTTATAGAAACAGCACAAAATACTGCCAATGGAGAATTTCAAGATAAGATTTTCTTTGTCGATTTACATGGGCATGGCAACCCAATTCAAAGGATTGAACTAGGTTATTTGCTGTATGATGATGAGTTGGAACTTTCTGACAATACGTTGAATACCGCACAATACTTGAATTACAGTTCTATCAGGAACTTGGCTTTAAATAACTTTAATAATTTAAGTCATTCTCAACTCTTACGCGGCTCACAAGCTTTGGGGACATTATTAGGGAACAGCGGCTATCCTTCTGTTCCTAGCGAGCAAATACCATATCCTGGTACTGCTACCAATTACTTCAGCGGAGGGTATATAACAGCAAACCACACCTGTTATGCACCTGGCGTAATAAGCAATGGCTTGCAAATGGAATTGAATTATTCAGGTATCAGAGACAGTGAAATAAATAGAAGTGCATTTTCTTTTAACTTTTCAAGTGCTATACTAGAATTTTTGAATGTCCATTTTAATTTAGATCTAAGTGAATGTTCATCCAATTTTATTGATGAAGGTAATAAATATGATGTTTTAGTTTATCCAAATCCTTTGCAATCAGACAAGCTATTTGTTCACATTAACTCTGTAAAAACTGCCAATTACAAGGTTTTGAATCTTTTTGGACAAGTAGTTTTGGATGGGTACATAAACGATATTAACACGGGTATTTCTTGTCATAATTTGAAAAGCGGTGTTTATATAATTCATCTTTCCGATGCCAATGATCAAATGATTGCTAGTTCCAGATTTGTAGTTGAATAGTTAGTGGCCAGTCTATGCAACAATATACCGGTAGAAAAACGACCTCAAGGAAGAAGGAATAAAAATTATGGAGGGAAAACAATAGATGCCATGAGCAATATAAAATTATTTGAAGAAAAACAGGTTCGTAGCCATTGGGATGCAACAGAATAATAATGCTACTTTTCTACCATAGATGCAGTAGAAGTATTAACTAAAATTACGAACCCAAAAGATTATTGGTTTAAGATGAAAGTATTGCTGAAGATTGAAGATGGCCTTGATCTTTCGATAATTTGCCGACAGTTGAAACTGAAAGCAACCGTTGGTAAATGAGAGATACCGATGGTAAAATGCGAGTTACTGATGTAGCCGACACCGAATAGCTTTTTAGATTAATTCAAAGCGTTTCATCGCCCAAAGCAGAACATTTTAAACTGTGGTTAGCAAAGGCAGCATCTGATAGATTAGATGAAATGCAAGACCCTGAATTGAGTATTGATGGCGCTTTGTAAAATTAAATGAACTTGAGCTATTCCGAAAACTCGATTAATAAACGGTTTAAAAGCATTGAAATAAGAAAAGAGTTAACCAATGAATAGAAAAAGCGAAGGTTAAAAGAAGGGCAGCAATTTGCAGCGCTTACCGATATTATTACCAAAGCATGTAGTGATAAATCCACTAAGGAATACGTTACCTAATCTACGTATAATATAGTTCAAAACATTTTATATGAACGATTGGTAAATGCTGTTAGAGTGGCTGTTATAGACCAATGGAGTAATACGGAATTGGAGTAATACGGAATTGGAGTAATCCAGATACCTATGCGGCATAAAATGCTAAAGTGTTTGAAAAAAGAAAACCTACGTGATAATCTGACAAATACGGAGTTGATTCTGAATATGCTTGCAGATGCTTGTACCAAAGATATTTCGGCAGTAACCAATCCTGAAACGTTTGAGGAAAATAAAAATGTAGCATAGCAAGGCGGCAATGTTGCCAAAGTAGATATGAAAGAATTGGAAGCCAAAACAGGAAAAAAAGTAGTAACAGCACTGAATACAAAAGATGCGCAGAAAGCATTGCCACAACAAGAAAGTAATACTACACAAAAGGGCAAAAAAGATAATAAATGAAAGCAAACGAATTACAGATAAGCAACTTTTTACAAGCAACGAATATGCCATTTGTAATTCCTGTATATCAACGAAATTATGATTGGACGCAACGGAATGTAAAGATCTAATAAATTATACCTGAGGGAATCGAAATCGCAAATTCTTACAGCTATTTAAACCGATCTAATCCTTTGCTTTCATTCGACAATATTTCTCTATGGCCAATCTCCAAAAATTAGGGCGCTCCTGAAGCTTGCAATGAACATGGGTAGAAGACTTAGAGAATTTGGGCATTGATACACATAAAAAAAGGCCATCAATTTTCGTGACCGCCTCTTTTCAATTATTCAAAAAGAATTATATCATTTTCCCAACAGGGATTCTACTGCTTTTTCGAGTTGTTGATCTCTTCCTTTGCTCACTACGCCAGGATCATTGGCTACTTTGATGTCGGGCTCCAATTGCTTGTTTTCGAGGTAATCCCCATCAACATCAAGCATTCCTACTTGGGGAATTCCAAACCAACATCCATTTTGAAGACCTTCCCACCACACCGCGGTGCCGGTTCCGGGTACAGGCATTCCGATCAGTTTGCCAATTCCAAGTGCCCTGTAGGTATAAGGAAACATGTGAGCATCGGAATAATTACTTTCACTCATAACAACAGCAGAAGGTTTGCGCCATTTGAATTGTGGCTCCTTCCCGAGGTATTGATCTCGAGGCATAAACGTAATGTAATCTTTACCAGACAAGAAGGTGGCCAGATCATCATGCAACCATCCACCACCATTAAATCTGGTATCAACAATTAAGGCTTCTTTGTTTGCATTTTTGCCAAGAGCATCATCATAAACCTTGCGATAACTACCGTCATTCATTCCTCTCACATGCACATATCCCACTTTTCCACCAGATTTTTCTTCCACGATTTTTCTGCAATTTTCAACCCATCTTTTGTATCGCAATTCTCCTTCTTCGCCTAAAGATATTGGCTTAACAACTTCTTCCCAACGTTCGGAATTCTTAGGATTAAGTAGCGAAAGCAGCATATTATGACCGGCTTTTCTATTCAGTAATTGAATATAGTTTATGCCATTAGTAATTGTTATTCCATCCATTTTTTCGATGACGATTCCTGCGGCAATTTTTGAATTATTTTTTAGTACCGGGCTCTTAACCATTACTTCTGAAATCAGCAATCCGTTTCCG
>JBDNHP010000391.1:0-3055 GCA_041688765.1 Flavobacteriales bacterium | reverse complement strand
TGTTCATACACCGGTGGAATGGGTGGTGGCTCATTCAATTCCGGAGCAAATCAAATCAATGAACAAGGCATTCATTCAGGAAATGGATTAGTGATCATTTCTTATGCTAATGTCCCGGAATGCGCACCTGGATGTACCAATCCAGCAGCCGATAACTATAATCCAAATGCCAATTTTGATGATGGCTCATGTATTACTGCAGGCTGTACCAACCCAATCGCAATAAATTATGATCCAAATGCTACAAATGATGATGGCAGTTGTATAATTCTTGGTTGCACTTACGCTGCTGCAATCAACTATAATCCACAGGCAAATGATGATGATGGCTCCTGCATTTTTGGGGCATGTCCTAACCAAGAAGGCTGCACTGATCCTTTAGCTTGTAATTTCAATGAACTTGCAAATGCAGACAACGGCACTTGCCTATATGCAGACCCACTCTTTAATTGCAATGGCGATTGTGTAAATGATGCTGACAACGATGGGGTTTGCGACGAATTTGAAATAAGCGGATGCACACAGCCTTGCAGTCTTAACTTCGATCCAATAGCCACAGAAAATGACGGAACTTGCATTGCCGTAGTTTCAGGCTGCACAGATCCTAGTGCTAGCAATTTTGATCCTCAAGCTAATACCGACAATGGGTCTTGTGATTATTCCATTTTTGGTTGCACTTATCCCGATGCCGACAATTATAATCCTTTAGCGCAAAATGATGATGGTACTTGTTTGTTTAATGCATGCCAAGCAGATTTGAATAATGATGGCGCAATTAACACTGCCGACTTGTTAGACTTACTCGCCCTCTTTGGTACAAATTGTCAATAACTAACTGAATATTATTGCTTTAGAATCCTCCCTGACTCTTCAAGGGGGGATTCTTTATTTAAGTTCTCCTTTCAAATCTCAATGTTTACTCTAAACATTTGATTAATCTATAAATAATCGAATTTTAATACCTCCATAAGCTTTTTGATCATCATAATACCTACATTCGTACAATACCAAAACAAACTATACTATGCTTCGATCTACACAATGGCTAGCCTCTGTAATATTGGCTTTTTTAAGCTTGGCTATAAATATTCAGAAAGTCAACGCTCAATTGGGCTGCACAGATATCGAAGCATGTAATTTTGATCCGAATGCGGTGACAAATGATGGTACATGCATCTTTGTTGTAGACTGCGCAGGAGTTTGCGGTGGCAATTATGTTCAAGATGCTTGTGGCAATTGTTATGATCCAAATGCTCAAGGTGGAAATTTCTCCCAAACATTCAATTATACAGGAGCTCCGCAAACTTTCACGGTGCCTGCTGGAGTTACGGCAGTGGATATTGAAGTAAGAGGTGCTAGCGGTTGGACTGGTAGCAATCAAGGTGGTCAAGGTGGAATTACGACCGGTATTTTAAATGTTAATCCGGGAGATCAATTATATATCTATGTCGGAGGACAGGGAACTGTAGCCAATGGCAACCAAATTGTAACCGGTGGAGGTTGGAACGGGGGTGGAAATGGTCAGAGCAACGGCGGAACTGGAGTCGTTGGAGGTGGCGGTGGCGCTTCAGATATTCGACTTGTTTACAACGTAAATCCCCTCGATGCAACTTCATTAAACTCACGTGTAATCGTTGCCGGTGGTGGTGGCGGTGCTACCAATAATGGCGGTGCTTTTGGCGGAAATGGTGGTGGTGCAACCGGTGCTAATGCCGGACAAGTTTACAATTGGGGTACAGGTGGTTCTCAAGTTGCCGGTGGAAGTTATGGTGGTGGATTTGGTTTTGGAGGAAATGCAGAAGGTTGGATGACTCCTTGGAACGGTGGCGGTGGCGGCGGCTGGTATGGCGGTGGTGTTTCTACTGCTCACAGCGGCGGCGGCGGCGGATCATCGTATATCGGCGGAGTAAATAATGGAAATATGCAACAAGCAGGAAGAGTTGGAAACGGATTAGTTATCATTTCCTATAATGTCCCTGTTATTCCTAATTGTCAGCCTGGATGCACAGATCCTGAAGCAGGTAATTTTGATTCAAATGCCAATTTTGATGATGGCTCATGTATATATCCCGGTTGCACTGATTCAAATGCAGATAATTATGATCCGAATGCTAATACAGACGATGGATCTTGCATTTTCTTAGGCTGTATGGATCCGGCAGCGGCAAATTATGATGCCAATGCAAATCAAGATAATGGTTCGTGTTTGTATCCTGGATGCACAGATCCAAATGCCTCGAATTTTGATCCAAATGCAAATCAGAACGATGGAACTTGCATTTATCTTGGCTGCACTGATTCAAACGCAGCAAACTACAATCCTGTAGCAAATCAGGATGATGGCTCATGTATTTTCCCAGGTTGCACCTACCCTTCTGCTTCAAATTATGATTCTCAAGCCAATTTAGATGATGGCTCTTGCGATTTTGACTTGAGTGGATGTACAGATCCTAATGCATGTAATTACAATCCATGTGCTTTCTCTGATGATGGATCTTGTTTTGGAAACTGTGCTGGCTGCTCTTATGCAGACGCAAGTAATTTTAATCCCGCTGCAACATTTGATGATGGATCCTGTGTTTTTGGATGCCCTGAAGATATTACTAATGACGGTGTTGTGAATACTGCTGATCTGTTAGCCATTCTCGCAAGTTTCGGTACCGTCTGCAATTAATTACATTTAATAATTGAATAAAACATGAATTGTTCAAACCATTTTAAAAGCGCATTGATCATTGTGTTCAATGCACTATTTATTATTGCAACAAATTCCCAAGTATTCGGTCAAAATGGTTGCACGGATATCGAAGCATGCAATTTTGATCCTAATGCAATAAATAACGATGGGACCTGTATCTTTTTCGTTGATTGCGCGGGAGTTTGCGGTGGCAATTACATTCTTGATTTCTGCGGAAACTGCTATGATCCTAATGCGGCAAATGATGATCTGCAATTCAATTATAACGGCAGTATTCAAAACTGGACAGTGCCTGCGGGTGTAAGCAATATTAGCATCGAAGCTTTTGGTGCTGAAGGTGGCGTAAACTCCTTTTGT
>JBDNHP010000390.1:0-6959 GCA_041688765.1 Flavobacteriales bacterium | reverse complement strand
TTCATTATAGTATCAATCATAGTTACCCAAATGTCTTCGCCAGTACTTGAATTGATTTTGGATACATAAGGTCTTGCTTCACCAAGCCAAGGAGTTTCAATTAACTCTTCCAATTCAGTTGTTCCCGTAAGCAGCAAATCTCCATCATTTGTTAATGAAATAAACCCTTGAGAATCTGAGTAACAATCTCCAATAAATCGGTGCCAGAGGTATTGAAAATTGGGACTAATTTTTAAAACTGCCATATCTCGACATTCCGGCGATACTGACCCCGGGGTCAGTATCACCGGAACAGGGGGTCAGTATCACCGGAATATCCACTACGGATCTCATTCGCTCATACTTGTAATCGTGCTATAAATATGTAGCTGCTCTGCAGCTGGATTCTGTTACAATGAAAAATTCAAAATATCAGATAAACTCTTTAGTAATACAATAAATGCACGATTAGTTTTTATGTGGTTACATTAAGGACAAGCATTAACATTAATAATAGCATCATTTCAAATCTGTCCCATTTTGATTGTCCCACTTCAAAATGGAACATCCATAATGGGACAGCTTTTTTCTGACTATCTTTCGGGTTGAAATTTCAAATGAATGCTATGAGAAAAATGGCTGTTGTAAAGGCATTTAGACTAAAATTATGTCTCACACAATTAGAATATGCGCATTTCCTTAGCGTAAGTAGAAGTGCTGTAACTAAACACGAATCAAATAAGCGCTCATTTCCTTTTGCGGGAATTTCGAGATTCATCACATTGGCAGCTATAGTTGAGGGTACATTGGTTCCGGAACCTCAAAATAGAATTGAAATCATTAAACCGGAAAACAAAAATCCGGATAATCGCATGAAAAAAATCAAGAGCCGAATACCTCGAATGGCTTCTCAAATTAAAATGAATCAAGTAGCAATCCAAAACCTCCTAAAACAAATAGCGGAAGCAGATAGTGTTTTAGATAAAATAAACTCCTATAAATTCAGCTCCTTCCCAAACATGGGCGAAGAACAAGATATGATCCAAAGGATTATGCAAATCAAACTTTCAAATATTACCGAAAATGGCAGGGAAAAACTTCTCCAGTTGAAAATTACCACAGCAGGATTAATAGCGCAATTAGAAGAGATGAAAAAAATTGTAAAAACCAGTGGTAAATGATCTAGACTATCAGAATGGCTATATATTGAATACTGACCGTTCTGTAGAATCATAGTTGTAACGTTCTAAATCCTTTTAGTTAATCTTACATTAAGAATAAAATTCCAATTCAAAGCTCCCTAAAAACCAAAAGCAGGCCTTTCGACCTGCTTCAGTCTAACCAACGTCCTCAAGACAGTTAGATCCAACCTTGCTCTAACAATAATTAAACAACCAAATCCACCATTTTTAAATACTAATAGGTCGCCATGGTATCATCAACTTCTTTGGCATAAGCCAAAATTCCGCCTTTGAGATTATACAAATTATTAAATCCAAACTCTTCTTCTAATTGCTTTATCGCTTTAGCACTTCTTACTCCACTTCGGCAATGGATTACCACTTTGCGATCTTTAGAAATTCGGTTTGCGAATTCAGAAATAGCGCCTAATGGAAATAAATCTCCATTCAAATTTGCAATGGCATATTCATAAGGTTCGCGCACATCCACCAATTGAAAATCAGAACCGGAGCCTAACAATTGCTGCAATTCAAAAACATCTATTTCTTTTACTTCTGAGTTCTCTGATCGCTGTGAAATTCCAATCCCACAAAATTGCTCATAATCGATGAGCGTGGATTGGCTCGGATTCTGCCCATTGAGCGGATTTGCAGGGTCTTTTCGCACCTTTAAAATCCTTGTTTCAAAAGTAGAGGCATCAAACAAAAACAATCTGCCACTCAAAGTATCTCCTAACCCGGTAATTACTTTAATTACTTCATTGGCCTGCAAACTCCCCATTATTCCCGGCAACACACCAATTACGCCACCTTCGGCGCAACTTGGAACTAGTCCGGGTGGTGGTGGGCTTGGGAATAAATCCCGGTAATTTGGACCACGACTGCCGTCTTTTTCTACATAATTAAATACGCTTACTTGTCCATCAAATCGATAAATAGACGCGTACACATTCACTTTATTAAGCAATACGCAGGCATCATTCACCAAATATCGAGTGGGGAAATTATCGGTTCCATCCGCTACTACGTCAAAATCTTTAATAATATCCAATGCATTTGCTGAAGTTAATTTCACATTATAAGTAATGAAATTCACATGCGGATTGAGCGATTTTAATCGTTGTTCTGCGGCCTCCACCTTGGGTTTTCCAACATTCTCAACACCAAATAAAACCTGACGCTGCAAATTGCTTTCATCCACCACATCAAAATCAACAATACCGATAGTGCCCACGCCTGCTGCTGTTAAATACAATAGCAGTGGACTTCCTAATCCACCAGATCCAACTACCAGAACTTTTGATTCTTTTAATTTTTTCTGTCCTTCAATATTAAATTCAGGAATTATTAAATGCCTGCTGTATCGCTCTAGCTCAGCCTTTGAAAAAGTAGTGTCTTGTGCCATAAATTAGTCCTTTCCTCCTGCAATTGCTGGAATTATACTTATAACTGTTTCTGTTGCAACAGGAGTATCTTCCTTTTGCAAGGAATGGATATCCTCATCACCCACATAAACGCGAACAAAAGATCGCAATTTGCCTTCCTGATCAAACAAATGTGGTTTTAGTCCTGCATGTTGTTCAACAAGTTGTTGGATTACCTCATTTACGGTACTACCCGTGCTTTCAAAACTTGCCTGATCTCCGGTAAATTTGCGAAGAGGGCTTGGGATAATTAATCTTGCCATTGGTATAAAGTTAGGGGTTATACATTCAGTGATTGTTGTAGAATTTCTTGCTTGAACTGCCTGTCATCATTCAACTGAAATGAATTCAATTCTGCTGATTTAGCTGATTTCACAGACACTATCAAGTAAGAGAAAAAAGGCATTGCTTGCACCCGATCATGTTCCGATGGTTGGGCCGGATGTTCAGGATGACTGTGATAAACTCCCAACAGATCCAATCCGAGATCAAGTGCATTTTGCTCCGCTCTCATGTACTCCAGGGCCGAGATTTCAAATCTTCTTTTTTTATCACCTTCCTTAATATTCAAAACCGGGATTGCTTTTTGAATCAATCGCTTTGAGTCCTGAATTTTTCCGTACACAAATCCACAGCATTCATCCGGGTAAGCCACCTCTGCATCTTCACGAATTACGCGTTCTGCAATTGCTGAGATTTCAATCGATTCTGTAGTCATGCTTTCCCGAATTTTGTGTTGAAAATCCGATCCATAACATCGCTGTATTTATCTGCATTATCAGCAAAAACAGTTACTACAGTTCCTTCATCCAGTTTTTCTGCTACTTGAATGGCTCCGAGCAAATTTGCCGCAGCAGAAGGACTCAAAAATAAACCTTCATATTTGGCAGCATCTCTTATCAATTCATAACTCGCTTCACTATCAACAGTTTGAATTTGATCTGCAAGCGAAGGATTGTAGATGGGCGGTACACGGGCAGTTTCAAGATGTTTCCAACCTTCGAGCCCATGCATTGCTGTTTCAGGTTGCAATGCAATTAATTGAATATCCGGATTAAATTCAATTAAACGTGAACCGGTTCCTGTAAACGTTCCGGTGGTGCCCAATCCGGCAACAAAATGACTGACTTTCCCGCCTGTTTGCTCCCAAATTTCGGGTGCAGTAGTATGATAATGGGCCAACCAATTATGATCATTGGAATATTGATCAGTGTAATGGTATTTATCAGGCTGTTCTAGAACCATTATTTTGGCGCGCTCCTGCGATCCATCCGTAGATTCAAAAGGACTTGTGAATTCCAATTTCGCGCC
This sequence comes from Flavobacteriales bacterium, assembly GCA_041688765.1. Taxonomy (GTDB): domain Bacteria; phylum Bacteroidota; class Bacteroidia; order Flavobacteriales_D; family Sanyastnellaceae; genus JBDNHP01. The sequence goes on along the minus strand of JBDNHP010000390.1, from coordinate 3,064 downwards.
TAAAGATTGTAAAATATGTTTACGTTCCTTGGATGCATTTTCAGGAATACAAAGGGTTAGTGGAATTCCAGCAACGGCTGCAAAAATGGCATAAGCAATTCCGGTGTTTCCGCTAGTGGCATCCAGGACCGACTTTCCTTTATCAAGCGCAGCACTCTCTACGGCATCTCGTAAAATTCGATAAGCAGGTCGGGCTTTTACACTTCCTCCAAATTGCTGCCATTCTATTTTGGCATAAATCTTCACTTTTTGGGATGGGAAGAGTTTCTTGATAGGAAATAATGGAGTATTGCCTACGTAGGGAGCTAGTTCTCTCAAACGTTCACGCATAGATGTAGAGTAGGTTGGATTATTCATGGCATCTTGTATTAAACCAGGCCTTTAAAAAGTCCTTTTCAATGGTCTTTTTATTAATTAATTCAGATTTTTTTTGAGTAGATAAAAATCCACTTCTTCATAGCCTTTGCCTGCGTGCTGACCAATTTCAGCATAGGTTTTAGGTGGTGGTACTACCACTTTATCACCCTCTTTCCAATTGACTGGTAATGACACCGAATTAGCATCAGCCGTTTGCAAAGCCGTTATAACGCGTTTCACTTCTTCCAAATTCCGACCAAGATTAAGCGGATAATAAATGATAGCCCTTATTGTGCCTTTTGGATCAATGAAGAACACTGCCCTCACGGCTGCGGTTGTGCTTTCTCCCGGATGAAGCAAACCGTATTTCTGAGCCACTTTAGTGTCCAAATCAGCAATGATTGGAAAGTCTAGTAAAACTCCCGTTTTCTCTTTCACATTTTGAACCCAAGCCAAATGAGCGTGTACACTGTCAATACTAACGCCAATGAGCTTAGTATTCTTGGCATCAAAGAATGGCTTTTCCTTGGCAAATTCAATTAATTCGGTGGTACAAACCGGGGTGAAATCAGCGGGATGCGCAAAAAATACGACCCAATGATCTTTATTATATTCTGAAAATTGCAACTCTCCAAATGTGGTGATTGCTTTAAAGTCCGGTGCTTTGTCTCCTATTCTAGGCAGGCTTGGCAAGGAATTGATCGATCCGTTTTCAGTACTCATTGTTTTAGGTTTATTTAATGTTATTGTATTTTTTCTAATTAGTTCATGTTCATTCTGCAAAAAAGAAGCCCTTCGCACCGGTTTAGAGGTGGAAGGGCTTCATATTTTTTGACAGCCTAACAGGTCACGACGCACCTGATCCACCCCGATTCCGGGAAGAACAACAACAACAGCAGCCTGCGCTTGAGTTTATGTTGTGGGTGTAAATCATCATTTCCTTTCTTTTCACAGTATTAATTAAACCAAATCACTAAAAATAAAAAGCCCCTCTCGGAAAACCGGAGGGGCTGTATGTTAAACACAAACCTGTTACCCCCGGCTTAATAGCTGAGTACAACAACAAGTATGTGCGTTATTCAAATTCATGTGAACAATATTACAACACATTTTTGACAATGACAAGCCTTTTGAGATTTTTTTCTTTCCATTTTGAAAATTCTCTTTTGGCAACTACCTCAAAACTGTCAATCGCTCAGCATCCAACCGCAACATTATACTCAATAGTATGGTAAAACCCATCAACGAGGAGCCTCCATACGAGAAAAACGGCAATGGAATTCCAATTACCGGAGCTAAGCCTATAACCATACCTATATTAATAAGGAGGTGAAAGAACAGAATACTGGCTGCACAGTATCCATATATACGTGAAAACGATGATCGCTGTCGTTCAGAAATGATAATGATCCTTATAATTAAGGAGGCATAAAGAATGAGCACTATAGAACTTCCAATAAATCCCCACTCCTCTCCTACAGTGCAAAAAATGAAGTCGGTGCTTTGTTCAGGCACAAAACCATATTTGGTAAATGGTCCTTCCAAATATCCTTTACCCGTCCAGCCACCGCTTCCAATAGCCGTTTTACTTTGTTTAACGTTATATCCTGCTCCTTGTGGATCATCATCCAGTCCAAACAATATCTCGATTCTCTTCTTTTGGTGGGGCTGAAGCACCTTATCCATTGCCACATTCACGATAGATACAAAAGCTATTGCACCAAGAATTGCAAGCGTTAAAGTAACATAAGCTTTTCTGCGGTTTCTGGGCAAAACAAACGATCTTATTAGGAACCAAAGCAATATTCCAATACCAGCAAGAATCACAACAAGCAAAATAACCCCAGAGCCTTCTCCTATAAATGGATAATCATATTTTGAATAACTAAGTAGAATAGCCACGGATGAAAGCACAATACCTCCAAATCCTGCTATCAATATATTTCCCGATAAGCCTTCCCGATAGAGCGCAAAAATAAATGCGGTAAAAACCAATACGGTTCCCATATCCGGCTGCAACAAAATGAGAGCTGCCGGCATAAGAATTAAGAATGCTAAAGTCAATTTGGTGCTGGTTCTACTGATCTTCAACCCCGGTTGCGACATATATTGAGCCACTACAAGACTAGTGGCAAACTTGCTAAATTCAGAAGGCTGTATTCCAAAGCTGCCAATACCAAACCAAGCTTTTGCCCCGCCAACTTCCTTACCTAAAAACAATACCAATACCAGCAATAAAATAACCACTCCATATATCACAGGAGAAAAAGTATAAAAGAAATTACCATCAATATTGAAGATGACCACCGCAATCAGTACTGATGCCAATAACCAGTAAAACTGTTTTCCTGCTTCAATTGAATAGCTAAATGGCGATGGATAGGAGTCTTGATAGCTGGCAGCGTAAATATTAAGCCAGCCTGCTATGGCCAGAATTAGAATTAGTACCACACTAACCCAATCTATGCTTCCCAAAACTTGTGATCCTTGTCTCATGGGAATGGGTATGTAGCTTCAAGAATTCTTAATTCTTTTGCTGGATCAGCAATGCTGTCTGTGAGGTATTTCTCCATCATCAAACTTGCAATTGGCCCGGCCCAAGTACCTCCAAATCCTGCGTTCTCTACATAAACACTAATTGCGAGTTTGGGGTTTTCCATTGGTGCAAAGGCATTAAAAACACTGTGATCGTCCATAGGTGGCACCT
>JBDNHP010000042.1:0-4675 GCA_041688765.1 Flavobacteriales bacterium | reverse complement strand
TTTCAAAATCTCTGCTGAATGACCTCCTCCTCCAAAGGTTACATCCGCATAGACCCCGTTCGGGTCAATCCTGAGTGCGTCTATAGCGTCATGAAGCAATACCGGTATATGATACGCCCCATGTTCCATATCAATTCATTAAATGTCCTGGGCTGCCACGGTCAATGTCCTTGCGAACTTTGGAAGTGAGAGCGTTGAGGTCTGATGGGTTTGAGAGCATGTTTTCGCGTGACTGCTTGCTCCAGATTTCTATCACTTCGCCCAGTCCTGACACGATAAGGTCATTGCTCTTTTTGAGATCGATTTCAGCATAATTCAACAGTGCAGCAGGTATAAGAAGTCGGCCGGCACTGTCTAATTCCAAAAGTGTTGCCCCATTAATGAAGCGCCTCCGAAATTCCATGTGTTCACGATCATAGCGACTCAATCGGCTCATTTCTTGGTTCACACGATCCCATTCCGGTTTTGGATAGAGTACCAGGCATTTTTCGAATAAATCACGGTTGAGCATCAGGCCAAAATGCAGGACTTCTTCCAGCTGCTTTCGCAGTCTGGACGGGAACATCATACGCCCCTTTGCATCCACTTTGCATTCGTATTCTCCTGATAATTGAAGCATCGCCACTTAATTGAGGGTAAAAGTAATAGAAATTTACCACTGAGTGACACTTTCTACCACAATTTACCACTTTGTTGAAAACTTGAACGATCAATTTAAGAGCTTATTGTGCAGGAATCTGGGCTTAGATAAGGATTTTGAGATTGCAAGTTCTGGACAAGTGAAATTGCTGTGCTCCACTTTTCATGGATTTATTCACCAATCAGGGTTAATAAGACTATGACTGATTATCAGTGAATTACATTTTTCGATCGTTTTTTCGGTCTTCAATGCTGGGAAAAAATGGGAGGAAATGACTTTTTGTGGGAAATTGAATTAGACCTTATCAATTCGTGTATAACTTAGCTGTGCTTAGTCGGTAGTTTAATTTTGAAACACTATTTTTGACCTATATCACAACTTAGCCTGAATGGAGCATCAGATTATAGAAGAGGGCGGATTCCGCTACATTGAAGAAGGGAAGGGCCCAAGCATTATTTTGTTGCATGGACTTTTTGGCGCCCTCAGCAACTTTCGCGAAGTGGTGGAGCATTTTTCTTCGCGATACACTGTTATGATTCCTATGTTGCCTATATATACACTGCCGGTGCTTAATACAAGTGTGAAGAGTATAGCAGCATTTTTACATGATTTTATCCTTTTTAAAAATCTTGATAAAGTCGTTCTACTTGGTAACTCATTAGGTGGGCATGTGGCATTGGTTTATTCCAAAACACATCCCGAAAAGGTTAAAGCAATGGTGCTTACCGGTTCTTCAGGATTATGTGAAAATGCTTTTGGAGCATCATTTCCTAGAAGAGAAGACAAGGAATTCATTCGTAAAAAAGTAGAAGTTACCTTTTACGACCCTGCTCGCGCCACAGACGAACTTGTGGATGAATGTTTTGAAATCGTAAATGATAGAAATAGATTGTTACGCATTTTGGCCATTGCAAAATCTGCAATCAGGCATAATATGGCAAATGATCTGCCCAATATGACCATGCCTACTTGCTTGATATGGGGTAAAAATGATGCCATTACTCCACCCGAAGTGGCCGATGAATTTCATAAATTATTACCTGATAGTGATTTGTTCTGGATTGACGAATGCGGCCATGCAGCCATGATGGAACAAGCAAAGCAATTCAATGATTATTTGGATGCTTGGCTCAGTAAAAGAGGAATATAAATCGGAATGGAAATTAAAGAAGCCGAGTTTGTAAGCAGTGTTATCTCGATTGCGCAATGTCCCCCGCCTGATAAGCCGGAATATGCTTTTATAGGAAGATCTAATGTGGGTAAAAGCTCGCTTATAAATATGCTCACTTCCCGAAAGGGACTAGCAAAAACATCCTCTTCTCCAGGTAAAACGCAAACCATTAATCACTTCATCATCAATAAAGATAGTGATGCTTGGTATCTGGTGGATTTACCGGGCTATGGTTACGCTAAAGTGTCAAAAGTGCAACGTGCGAAATGGGAGGAATTTATTCGATCTTATCTCAAGAGAAGAGAAAATCTTCTTTGCGTTTTTGTGTTGTTGGATGCCCGGCATGAAGCACTCAAACCTGATCTCGAATTTATGCGTTGGCTAGGTGAAACAGGCATTCCTTTTGTGATGCTCTTCACCAAATCAGACAAAGTTTCAGCTCCTGCAATGGAACGCAATTTCAAAGCCTATTCTGAGAAAATGCTAGAGGATTGGGAAAATTTGCCTCAGGCATTTTTCAGTTCTGCGGAAACCGGAAAAAGCAAAACAGAAATTCTGGAATTTATAGGAAAAACGAATCTCGTCTATTGAGGATTTTCGGGTTTTAATCCCATTTTTTCTGCGAAATAATCGCAGAAATCTCGTATGGTCATAGCCATTTCTCGTTCGCCTGTAGCTTTCTCAAATGTATCTGCCATGGTCAAAATGCTCTGATGCATAAACATTTTCATCTCGTCCATTTGCATTTCTTTAGTCCATAGGTCGATGCGCAGAGTTTCCATGGTATTCGGATCCCAAACGGATAATAGGATAGCTTTGCAATCCTTCCAGCCTCCTTGATCGGATGATTGCCATTGCATGTTTTCCGGAATATGGTTTTCGTCAAGCTCTACCTCTACGTTTATTTCTGATTTCTTAAGGCTCATAATTACTTCTTAGGATTGTAATACTTCATAATTTCTTTGGAATCCTTAATCAGGACTTCATTCAGACTTTTGTCTGGAAATTTAGCATGATAGGATCTCGTCATTTCCCAACCAATCCAAATGCCTGCCATTGCCGGTGAATCCTGAGGAAGCCCAGATGTGAAAGGTCCATCAATGAGCCACTTTTGAATTTCAAACTGATTGCTTTCAAACAAAGTTTGTTTCTCGTTGGCCAATTCTTTCCAAATGCTAAATTCATTTTTATGGCACCACTCAATAGCGCCTGCCGGCCAGTTCATCAAGGTTGAATCTGCCATTGAAGGCAACATGGATTCTACCATGTACATAATTTTACCATAGTATATCAGATTATCGAGCAAATCTGCATCGCTCATATCCTGATACAAGTAACGATTACACCAGTCTTTGATGATATTAGCCTCCAAATAGGCGGGGTCCATTTTTGATTTGCGGTACTCAGGAAAGGGAAGTTGAATAGTTATTTCATTTGCCCTTCCTAAAAACCATTCTAAACCAACGCCAATAACCGAATCTGTTGAATATATCCCGAAATTGAATCCGCTATGATAATAAACGATTTCAGGAACTATAGCATCCGGAAAATGATAGCGATAATGCCGAAATGCTTCGGTTAGAATTTCATCAGATTCCGCAATTTTTTCATCAGTATATAGGTGCTGAATGGCATTATAGGCTTCAGCCATGTAGGGGTCATTGATGAAACCGATCGAAAGGGCAAGTGACCTGTAGTCTTCGCCTGGACCGGTTCTTAGAATCTCTTCTAAATAGAGATAATAGAACGTGCCATACTTTTGGTACAGCATTTGGTGAGCAGCTTCTGGATCAGAAGTGTTGAATTGGAAAAAATCCCTGTCGAGGCGATTGGTACTCAAATCCACACTGATTTCGCTGGTATTTACTTCAGGTGGATTGCGTTCACAGCTCTGCATTAGAATAAAAAGTAAAGGAAACAGCAGAATAGCGTAATTTCGCATGAAGAAATATTGATTAAATTTGGCCCGAACTTTATGGTTTAAGGCTCCTAATTAATGGAAAACACAAAAGTATGAAAAACATTGTCTGGCTCTCAATCCTGTTCTTTGGAATAAGCATTTCTGCCTCAGCACAGGAATTTAGCAAGTATCGATTCGGATTTAAAGTTGAACCTAACGTGAGTTGGTTCACTCCAAAAGAAAAATACTTGGATGCAACAGACAATAAAGTTCGATTTTCATACGGACTTAATGCCGATTTTCATTTCACCGAAAATTATGCAATTGGCTCTGGATTATTGATTCTTACCAATGGAGGTGAGCTCACTTACAAGCGTCAAATATTTGAAAGCGGAAAGGAGTACATCGTAGAAACAACGCGTGATATAGCCATTAAGTACTTGGAAATCCCAATTACCTTAAAAATGCGTACTAATGAAATTGGGTATATTACGTATTGGGGACAATTTGGTATAGGACTCGATATTAAAGTAGACGCTCGCATGGATGAAACCTATAATTATGAGTCAGTTCTCGAAGGTGATACATGGCAAACGGCCACCGGAAAAGACGCAATTGAAGAAGAGAATGTAAATCTGTCGAGTGAGGTGAAGCCTATGCGCGCTTCATTAATTATTGGTGCCGGTATAGAGTATAGTGTAAGCGGCACAACTGCCATTCTTGTTGGAATCAACTTCAACAACGGTTTCACCAATGTACTCAAGCGCGATGGTTTAAAAACCGATAGCTCTGATCAAGTGATTTTTGAAGAGGGTCAACCTCAAAAGTATGATCTGAATTCTATTTCGAATAGCTTTGGGCTTACAATCGGCGTCCTTTTCTAAAAACGATATTTTACGGGGAACATCGGTAGGGTATTCCTGTTTTCAATCAGAATGCAATCAGATAAAGTAATTGGCCATAT
>JBDNHP010000389.1:0-1127 GCA_041688765.1 Flavobacteriales bacterium | reverse complement strand
GCCCGTGGCAATAACAAGTCCGCTTGCGATTCCTATATCGCAGTTGTTGCATCCAAATGTTCCAATTTGTTCCGTTGCGCCAGTGTAGGTGAGATTAAATACCTGAATACCTTGGCCCAAAAGCGATTCAAGGGCTTCTTGGGGTGTTACGGTGTTATCACATGCTAATTGCGCTTGCAACATTATCGGGCTGAAAATCAACACTATGGCTGTTTGTCGTAAGTATTTATTCATCTTGCAAAAGGGTTAATGCATCTGGAGTGGTTTAAATCCCAATCTATATATTGATGCAAGATAAAATAAAAAGGTTGCCTATAATGGAGAGAATAAAAATCAAGGAGGTTTTTGGATCTGCAAATTGAGGGAAAACTTTTCGAAGTTGCGTCGGCAAAACACGGTTGATTTTGGCCTAGACTATAATATTAAGAGCGTGAAAAGGCGCAAAAAAGAGGCAAAAATAGCTAAGGTTATTCTTTTGCTTTTTTGCCTCTACTTGCTTTTTAACGGCCTCTTTTTTTGATGCTAGCCCTCACTATTAGGGCTAATTCAGTTGAATTTTGTGCGATTATTCTGCATTCAAAACATACTCAACTGAGATAGCAGTATTTAACAATTTCGAAATGGGACAATTAGCTTCTGCATCTTTTACTTGAGCATCAAAAACTTCATTCGAGATGCCCGGCACATGAGCTTTTAAAATGAGATGAGAGTTAGTAATAACGCCGCTTTCGAATGTAATTTGGCATTGGGTTTCAATTTCTGTAGCTGTAAATCCTGCTGCATCTAAATTGAAAGATAATTTCATACTAAAACATCCGGCATGTGCAGCTGCAACAAGCTCTTCAGGATTTGTTTCTTTTCCATCCTCAAAGCGGGAATGGAAGGAATAGGGGGTGCGGCTGAGAATTCCTGTTTCAGTACTGAGATTTCCTTTTCCGGTTTTTCCGCTGCCATTCCAGATGGCTGTGGCTGATCTTTTCATGTGGGTGTAGGTTAATAAGGTTTTTAGGGAAATTGATTGATTGATTTCCGGTCTAAAGATAGGGATTGCAAATTGCTATAGAATTACAGATTAACAATCACCATAATAACCTGAGATAGGAATGAATGTTCAACAGTATTAAATT
>JBDNHP010000388.1:0-2561 GCA_041688765.1 Flavobacteriales bacterium | reverse complement strand
GTAAGATTTTATCTGCAAGAAGAATGGATTTTTCAATTTAAGATCCATTTGCAAAGTGTGCCTATTCTGTAACCAAGCCCTTTATGCTAATTTGCGCATGGTAATAACATTAGAACAACTGCGAAAACCATGACCGTTCTATGAGATAATTCAATAAAAAAGTAGTGACGCATGCCCCCTTTCAATTCGCGCGGGTACTGACGTACTTCTCCCACTTGTCAATTAAATCTGTCATGTCTTGAGGCAATTCAGAATCGAAATGCATCATTTTTCCGATGCCGGGATGCTTAAAGCCCAGGGTTTTGGCATGAAGTGCTTGTCGCGGACACATTTTGAAACAGTTATCTACAAACTGTCGGTACTTGGTGAATGAAGTTCCTTTCAGAATTTTATCTCCTCCGTACTCGGCGTCATTAAACAAGGGGTGACCAATGTGCTTCATGTGCACTCTAATTTGGTGAGTTCTGCCTGTTTCGAGTTTGCATTCAACCAAAGTAACATATCCAAATCTGCGCAATACTTTGAAATGTGTAACGGCATGTTTTCCATATTCTTCATCGGGAAAAACATCCATCACCTTGCGGTTTTTGAGCGAACGACCGATGTTTCCAACTACGGTTCCATCTTCTTCTACATCGCCCCAAACCAATGCATTGTATCGACGATCAGTAGTACGCTCAAAAAATTGCAATGCCAAACTGCTTAATGCAGTTTCTGTTTTCGCAACTACCATCACTCCTGAAGTAAGTTTATCTAATCGGTGAACTAATCCAGGTCTATCAACCCCGTGCTGACGGTTTGAAGGAAGCTGTTCAAAGTGATACAATAATCCGTTTACAAGCGTGCCTGAGTAATTGCCATAACCAGGATGAACAACTAATCCGGGTTGCTTATTGAGCACAATCAACTCGTCATCTTCATACAGAATATTCAGCGGAATATCTTCTGCAATAAGCTCCAATTCCCTTACAGGATATGGCAATTCAAGAGTTATTACATCAGCAGGTTTAACTTTATAGCTCGATTTTACGGCAGAGCCATTTACTTTAAGTGTTCCTTCTTCTGCTGCCGTTTGCAGTTTATTTCTGGAAGTATTAGGAATTTTATCCATCAGGAACTTATCGACCCTGAGCATGGATTGTCCTTTATCTACAACAACTCTATGATGTTCAAAAAGAAGATCTCCATCTTCAAATGCACCATCCAGTTCATCTGAAAAGGGGTCTTGTGATTCTTCGATCATTCTTTTATAATCTTTTGTTGCTGAACTATTTCACCTGAATTATTCACTACTCGAGCAATATAAAGACCCGGCGGAATTATTCCCAAATCAATAATCGCAGTATTTCCCGAAATATAATTGCTGAGCACTATTCTTCCTTGTAGATCGCAAAGTTCAAAGTTCAAATTATTAAACTTTTCACTGAGTTTCACATTTAAAATTGCATTCGTCGGATTAGGATAAATACTAATTTCGGTATTTGCAGTATTATCGATACCTGACCAAGGATCTTGTTTACCCGCTCTGAAAACAGGTCTAATCATCACACTTCCTGGAATTCCGGAGGCCGACCAATTGCTACCCGTGCCTTCGGTGTAGTATAAATTTCCAATATTATTATTGTTGTTTTTGTCGTTACCTACGCTAATTTTTGCATTCGACTCCTGCACCCATCCTATAAAAAAAGCACCACTTACTGCCACAGGTTCATCTAAGGTGTAATATTTGAATAAATCATGTCCTGAATCGAAATATTGAGGATATTGAAACTCAAAATTTTCACCTATCTCAGCTCCCGGTGCACCTCCATTATCGGCCCAAACTCTTAAAAGAAAGTTATCTTCAGAAGTATCGTCGAAAATAGGCGTAAAATGAATTAAAAATCCGAGTAGAGTGTCGGGTTTGTAAGTTTGGTAACGCATTGCGAGCTTTCCACCAATTGCAGCCACGGCATATCCACGCTCGGCAGTACCATCATCATAAGCGTAATAATTGGCCAGATGCTGACTGAAACGAAGGGTATCATTGTTCCTGTTCTGATCAGGAGTGGTATTCGTATAAAACCTTAAATCGAATACCGCACAGGTATCATTTACGGAAGGATCAAAGCTGTATTGCGTAGGTGAATTCATGATCGGGAAACTGCTTTGAAATTGGCTAAATCCATTGCCGGAAGTATTGAGGTAAAGCGTAGGGAAATCTCCTTGCAAATCTCCTTCATATTCCACTTTATACCCAGATACTATATTACGGTCTGCATTGAGATTTCCCTGATCTATATTCACAGAAGGCTTCATTCTGGCCGTAGGATTTTCGATGAAATGCGTCCAGGGAATGGAAGTATAAGTATTGAGAATTGAACTGATTGGATGCACAAATGCAACATCTATCAAATCAAAATTTTCAGGATCAACATTGGTATCCAAAACTACATAGTCGATGTGCCAGTGATCAACATTCCCACTCAAAGTGGCATAATTGGTAAAACGGAAACGAAAGCCATCCCTAAAGAACCATGAATCGGTAACTTGTACAAACACTTGTTGGAAATCGCTGAGTT
>JBDNHP010000041.1:0-4520 GCA_041688765.1 Flavobacteriales bacterium | reverse complement strand
ATTATAAGGATGTTCATCCATGCCAGTTCTATTCCAATCTCCTAATTCTATTCTGGCTTTCTCTGCTTCCAACAACATGTTTTTGAGGATTTCAGGATACTCATTTGCCACATTATTTCGTTCCTCAATATCATTTTCCAAATTAAAAAGCAACGGTTGGATTAATGAATCAACGGTGCCACTACCCCATTTTGAACTTGCGTAAAATGGAACTGATATTGGACTTCTAGGCAAATGCAACTTCCATTTACCTTTTCGTATGGTTTGCAAGTTCTTACCCTGATAGCCATAAAGTACCTTATGAGGAGATTTCGCACCTTTAGGATTCTGGAGGATAGGCCAGATATTTTGACCATCTATAACTTTGTTTTTAGAAAGCGAAACCCCTGTGATGCTGGCAATTGTTGGAAATATATCCATTGTGCTAACCAACTCATCGGAAACTTTGCCTGCCGCAATTTTACCGGGGTATTTTACAATTGCAGGTACTCGATGACCTCCTTCAAAAGTGTTGAATTTACTACCTTTTAACGGCCAGGCACTTCCAGCAGACCGAATTTTATCGTTAGTTAGCCAAGGACCATTATCGGAAAGAAAAAAAATGATTGTATTATCAGCTATGTTCAAACGCTCAAGTTCCGACACAATCTCACCAATATGCCAATCCAGTTCACGGACCATCGCTGGGTAAACTTTATGATGAATACGGCCCTTAACTTCAGTTCTTATTTTCCACTCTTCATACGTTGTAAATTCTTTACTTGGTTCCCAAGGACCATGTACAAGATAGTGGGATAAGTACAAGAAAAATGGTTTATCCTCTTTTTGGGAGTTGCGCATAAACAACTTGGCGTCATTAGTAAGAAGTTGATGTATGTTTTCGTAAAATACACTGTCTTTTGTTATGCTATCATTTTTATATATCACGGCTTTCTCACCGATAGCTATATTCTGCATATGGCCAAAGTAGTGATCAAAGCCATGTCTTAGAGGGCGATAATCAAAATGTTCGCCCAAGTGCCATTTACCGATAGCAGCTGTAGCATATCCTATAGGATTTAAAATTTCGGCAATAGTAACTTCATCTTGATAAAGGCCAAGATGTTTGTACTGATCTTTATCAAACGGGTGCGAAACAACAGGCATACCATTTCTGGTTGGATAGCGACCTGTGAGCAATGATGCCCTGGAAGGAGCACAAACAGAATTTGCTGACTGCCAATCTGTAAATCGTATCCCTTCCTCCGCCAATTTATCAATATTTGGAGTTTGTATTCCTTCATCCGAAGCTCCATAACAACCAAGGTCATTGTAGCCCAAATCATCGACTAAAATGACGATAATATTCGGCTGAGATACACCAGTAGCATTCTGACTAATGCCTAAAGAAAATACGAATAGAAAAAGAATATTTATGAGTTTCATTTTGTTTAAAATTCTTGATTTTCTCTGGATTTTCAAACGATTGTTGACATTTAGGAAAAGGTATTTTTGAAAATCTTTCTCCTGATGCTGCATGTAAACACTATATTTTGATATTTGACTTAAAGCTTATTATTTTTCATGTAGACTAACTGTGTTTTTCTTAATCACAACTGGAATATCCGTGAGTGAATCTATCATAACTGTTTTTTTATCGCTTCCGTTTATAACTAACTGATATTTCCCTTTTTGAAGGCCCTTTATCCTTAAAGTAGTGTTGTATGCATCATTCCATGGTTGTTTTAATTCAGTTAGCATATTCGTGATATTAATATGTATTTTATTACCGATCAACTTAGATTCATCGACTCTTATCCCGTCAACCCCCACAAATAATTTTTTTTCAAAATCAAGATAAATTCCCCCTAGTGCCCTTGATGCCTCGGCCAGACCCGTAAAGATGCCCGATCCTTCTCCCCAACTTGGATGTGTACGCATAGCAGATTGAGGGTGTCCTTCGTGGTCAATATTTTCAGGTCCTAGTCCATAAGGATATATGTTTGTATGCCTGTAAATATTATTTGATTTATGCCTTGGATGATTTATGAGCACAACGGATGACCGTGCCGCTGCCACACCTCGTTCTATTAAATCTTCCCTTTCAAGTTGCTTGCCGTACCAAATAAAAGGTTTAACCATTTCCGCCTGTCTTGCATCCAAATAATTCGCATTATCGGCATTGTCCGAAGAAATACCACCAAAAGGAAAAGCAGTATAAATGTAATGTGGTTCCCAGCCACACTGAAAAAATGACACATAATCCACGCATTCTTCTCCAGATTTTAAGTACTCTTCGTTTCGCGTAGCTTGATATAATGAGGCAAATCCTTCAGAAGCCCAAAACAAAGACAGATTCCCTCTTCCAAACTGATTCTGCCATCTGTCTCTTTTAAATTCCAGAGGCCGGTAACCACAGGAAAAAAATTGTTCCATATCAATCCATTTCTGTTCCGGGATTATTTCATTTTGTAAATAATCTGCAATCCTCTCTGCACCTAAAAGATATTCTTCACGGTTTGTAGCACGATATAATTCAGACAAAAACCACATACTAGAAGCAGGCTGAGCACTAAAGTAAAGTATGCTAGAGGATTCCATATTCCTGGCATCAACGTAGGACGGCAAAGCACCCCGTTCATCTATTACACTTAATAACCAATTGCCATATGGAATTAAATAGTCTATGATCCTCGGATCTTTCTCACATCTTAAATAATAATCCAATAAATGAGCTCCTGTTTTGCTCATCGTTGAGACATCATATGAGTCACTTTCCTTGAGGAAAAATTGATTCTTTCCGTTTACAGGGTCTGTAAAACCCAATGCCCATTCTTTTTCGTTCGCTTTGTATAGCAGGGCAAATAAACCCTGTTCATTTTGAGGTGCTGATAAACTCCAGTTAATAATACTTCTCCCCTTTTCAATAAGATCTTGACGTCCTAACCTGTTACCCCAATACCAAAATCCTGTTGCTTCTCTGGCATTGTTCCAAAAAGCAGAATTGTGGAGTACATCATTCCACCATTCTATAGCTGATCGGTATCCTCCCATTTTTTGTCCATTTTCTTCCCACTCCAACCATGACCCATTGTCTTCATAGCCCTGAAGCGGTAAGTCAATATTTAGATCAGAATAGGAGATAGGATGAAAAGTAATTGAATCAATAATTCCAAAATACTCTTCAAAAGGCATGGCCAAATGAGGCCGGTTCTTAAATACCGGATGTCCATATTCCCTCCAAAGATGCTGACTAATTTGTTTAAAACCTTCATATTCCGGAACGTCGGCACCCACAAAAAGGTCAAATCCATATTGTACTATATTGGACTCCAAAGTTCTAATCATACTCGAATCATTAACCCTCTGATATCTTATATGATGCCCTATGATATTATCCATATATCCAAATGTCATAACTGGTTTTGAAGTTATTCCTGTCATTACATTCAAATCCAAACCTGTTGGCATCGTGTACTTATCCTTTTCTATAGGAACAGAGAATTTATTTCTGGGGATATCAATTGTCCGCCTCGCATCTGGAGAGATTATCTTATTTTTATTGATGGACTTTAAATCAGGAACAATAGCTGCAAAAAGATTGCCTTCCTGAACGATAACAGCGGGCGAATGATATGCTCTGTCTCCTATGATTTGGTCCTTGCCTGGAAGTATTTTAAATCTATCCTGTTTTGAATCAGCATTGTCAAATTTTAATCCAGGTGTATGAACAAATGCAGGGGGATGATTCAAGTTAAATTCAAAAGCGCTCAAAGCATAGTCCAATTTTGCGAGACTCCCATCAAGTTTCAGATCTATCTCAAAATGAAAATAGTTATCTTCTTCCTGTAGTGAAATTGTTTGCGCTACCGGTACATTGCCTTTGGAACCGGTAAGTCTTACAATGGTTCGTTGCTTATTCACATCAACTGAAAAATCTGTCAACAATGAATTACTTAAATATCTATCTGATACTAAGTCTTGGTTAAACAATTGAACAGCACTATCTGGATATACAGTTGGCGGAATAAATGCAGAGGCCACTTCATGCCACTGTTCATTTTTTTTCGCATAAAAAACCTGTGAAACGGTTCCATTCTCCTTTAACAAAACAGCCTTCACCTTAGAATTTTGGATTTCAATCCTATTCTCTTTCTGGACTATTTGATGTGCCGAGGAATTTTTATTACAACTCCATAAACCGATTAATAAAACACTTATTAAAAAATATTTTATATAATAACTTCTCTTGAAAAATTGAATCATATACAGGGTTATTTAAAAACAGTTCTGATTTCTTTTAGTGACACCCCTAAAACTTTCAATGAAATTACATTTAGATATTTTTCATTTCCTTCTAAATGCAAGGTATACTGCACATGAGATATCTTCTCGCCAGCACTTAGCGCAGCAGCCGGCGATGAGGTTTCCAATTCATAAAAAGGCCCTAGCGGTTTTATACCTGGCTCGGGCGGGCCGTCATTGTATGCATTAACCGCGTCTCCTCTATACGGCTCTTTTTGAATTTCCCATTTAGAATT
>JBDNHP010000387.1:0-2239 GCA_041688765.1 Flavobacteriales bacterium | reverse complement strand
GGCTTGCCATCCACTATGTTGTTTCTGGTGATATAGAGTATTTTGTTTGTCGGATCAAAACTTGCAGGGCCATCATGGAATCGGGAGTTAATGATGCCTTCAAGAGGTTGGATATTTACCAATTCATTCCCGGCCCCTTTTTCACCTACAAAAAGATCCAGATAAGGCATTTCAGTCCATATTCCGCTTTCTTTAATAGAAACGCCTTCTTCTGCGGGAGATGAAAAGATGAATTTATCTTCAAAGCTGGTTACGCCAAAAGCAGGACCATCATCATTTACCCCAAGATTTTTAATTTGTATATCGGGGTTTGTTCTTAGTAATTGATGATAGTATGAAGTGTCTCTAAGATGATTAATTGCCCTCGAATCTTTAGGCATTTTATCTGAGTACATTTTGTAATAATGAATAGCATCTGCGTATTTTCCATCTGCTTTTTTGGCCTCGGCCAAGTAGAGAGAACAAATGGAATTAGTATGACCGTTTTTGATCGCTTTTTCAAACCAAATTCCAGATGAAACCAAATCGCCTATTGAGCGATATGACATGCCTATTTTGAAGCTAATTTCTGGGTTTGTAGGATCTTTTTCTGCCGCCATTTCATAAAACTGAATAGCCTTTAGATAATCAAATCTTTCATAATAGTCGTTAGCCCTTTCAAAGTGCTTATTATTCTGAGCAAAGAGGTTGAAGCTGCAGAGCAAACAGAATATGATAACAAGTATTTTCATTTTAATAGTCATTGAAAACATCAAAAATATCTAGGGTAAACGATTCTTTTTCTTCTGTAATTAAAGAGATAATTGAACATTATCTCATGACTACCAAAATTGGTAGAAATTAGTCTATTTGTGGCGATGTCAAAGGAATAACCCAATCGAATTTGGTCATTGATTTGATATTGAACAAGAGCCCCGGCAGTTTCGCCAAAATGGTAGAAAGCACCTACTTTAATATCCTCTATAAAAATGGCGCTCATGAAGAGGCCAACGGAGAGAGGAGCGTTTGCAGTAACCTTAATCAAACCCGTTGGCTGGAGCTTAAAATCTTTGTCTATTTCAAACAGATAACCACCTTGTAAGTATAGAGTTGGTTCGGTACGACCTTGTCCTAATTCGAAATTGGCACTATTTCGTTTTTCGAGCCTGTTCCTAAGCATTTTTGGAGATGAAATACCTAAAAAATAAAGTTTTTTATAGTAATACATTCCAAAGCCAATATTCGGTAGAATCAAGCCAGTAGTGTTATACATATAAAGTTCATCAGTAGGTACAGACTGATTCAATAAATGATAATAGTTGGAGCTAATATCTAGTCCACTCAAGTTGAGTTGATATAAGCCAGCGCTCACTTTGGTTCCGAAGGAAAGCGTTGCGCGGTTACTTAAACGAACGCGATATGCGAAATCGAATTGCAAATCGGTTTCACTTGTAGGTCCTATTTTATCATGTATTAGCACCGCTCCCAATGCCAATTCTGCCTTTTTGAGCGGACTATAAATGCTCACCGTTTGTGTGCTCGGTGCGCCTTTGAATCCAATCCACTGACTTCGGTGATGAGCGGTTATACTCAAGGCTTCGCGATAACCTACATACGCTGGGTTAATAACCTGAGTATTGTAGATATACTGCGTGAACATGGACTCCTGCTGAGCTGCAAGGTTGAAACTCATCATCGCTAGGAGTAGAATAATATTTATTCGCTGTTTCATAATAGCGTGTTCAGATCGATTAATAATTCAGGTAAATGGTTCCTTTAAAAATCTTAGAGCCATCGCCCAGATCAAGTACGTAGAAATAGGTGCCTTTAGGTAACAATCCGTTACCCATAGTTAGGAATGCTTGTGACCGTCCATCCCAGTCGTTTTCATAAGAAGCGGCTTCAAACACTTTGTGTCCCCATCGGTTAAATACCCACAATTTATTTTGTGGGAAGTCTTCTATTCCGAGGATTTCAAAGACATCGTTAATGCCGTCGCCATTTGGTGAGAAGGATTCGGGAATTATTAAATCTATGAAGCATTCTACTTGAATTATGATGCACGCAGTATCACAAAATTGGAATTCATCACAAATCACGTAGGTTACAGAATCGATTCCGCAGAAATTTGGATCTAGGAGAGAATAGAATACGCTTAAACTGTCATCAGAAATAGTTAAAATTCCATTTTCTGACCAAGCGTTCACAATGAAGATTTGATCGCCATCAGGGTCGATGTCATTCGATAGCACATCTATTT
>JBDNHP010000386.1:0-6884 GCA_041688765.1 Flavobacteriales bacterium | reverse complement strand
TTATTCTACTCTTATCCTTTATTCCTCTCTATATGGGCGCTCAGCTTCTTCATACTCCGGCTGAAGCACTTGTTGCCACATTCTCCGCTACCATCATTACAATTTTGATTGTATATTTAAGTAAGTTTTATAATAACAATTACTATTATACAGGCGCCATAGATGGCTCCATGTTCCTCCAGGTATCACTATCAATACTTTTAATAAATATTTAATACATTAATATTATTCAGCGAAAGCAATGTCTAAAGACTTCTTAAATGCTTCTATTGCAATGTCAAGGTCGGCATAGCTATGAGCGGCAGATATAAACCCTACCTCATAACCGGAAGGCCCAAGATAAACACCTCGTTCAAGCAGGGCTGCATGCAATTTACCAAAATACTTCATGCTATCAGGATCAATTTCTGATGATTTTCTGATGTGAATTTTATCTGAAAATGCTAACCAAAAAATAGAACCTTTAGTATGAATATTAAATGTGTAGGATTTTGAAGCGGAATACTTCAGAACTTCGGAAACGAAATAAAGGGTCTTCTTCTCCAACGCTTCGTAAAATCCGGGCTTGAGGCATTCCGTCAATTGGGCAATTCCGGCAGACATTGCGACGGGATTCCCCGATAGTGTACCTGCCTGATAAACTGGTCCCTCCGGGGCTACGCATAACATTACTTTCTTGCTTGCACCATAGGCACCTACTGGAAATCCACCACCAATAATTTTCCCAAAAGCTATTAAGTCGGGCTGGATACCATAATATCCTGACGCCCCTTCAAATCCCACTCTGAAGCCGGAAATTACCTCATCAAAAAACAGAAGTATACCTTCACGGTTGCAAACTTCCCTCAAATATTTCAAAAACTCCGGGCCTTGGATTAACAATCCGTTATTGGCTGGAATAGGCTCAATTGCAATGCATGCAATATCATCTTTGTAAAGTCGGATTGCTTCTTCAATTGCTTCAGGATTGTTGAGTGGAACAACAATAGTTTCTTTGGCATAAGCCTCAGGAATACCCGCAGATGAAGAAGTTCCTAAGGTTGCCAATCCAGAGCCGGCTTGTACCAATAAAGCGTCAACATGCCCATGGTAACAACCATCAAACTTGATAATCTTGTTTTTACCGCTATAGCCCCTAGCCAAACGAATTGCTGACATGGCTGCTTCAGTGCCTGAACTCACAAAGCGAATCATTTCGATGTATCGATGATTACTGATAATCAGACTTGCAAGTTCGTTTTCCAATCTGGTTGGAGCTCCGAAAGATGTGCCATTTCCAATGGTTTCAATTACCTTTTGGCGAACCGCAGAATAATTGTGGCCTAAAATCAGGGGTCCCCAGGAGCAACAAAAGTCAATAAACACATTGTTATCCTCGTCTGTTATTCTACAACCATCCCCTTTCTTGATGAACAAGGGACTCCCACCAACTGATTTGAATGCTCTAACCGGAGAATTAACTCCACCAGGAAAAAGTTTTTTCGCTTCTTCAAATAATTCTTCTGATACCTTTCTTTCCATGATCCCCGCTATAAGCTAAATCGTAAATTGCAGCCTGAAACTATATGTTTCGGCACTGCAAAATTAAACAATACCAAAGGTATGAACTACGAATTCTCAGAAGAGTTCGCGAGAGCATTAGATAAGGACGATGAGCTAGCTCGTTTCAGAAAAGAATTCCATTTTCCTCAATTGAACGGTGCGCCTGCACTGTATTTTACAGGAAACTCGTTGGGTTTGCAGCCCAAAGGGGCAAGAGAGGCAATTCTTACAGAACTTGATGATTGGGCAAAATATGGTGTTGAAGGCCATTTTCATGCACGCAATCCATGGTATTCCTACCATGAAAGATTTACATCGCAAACAGCAGAACTCGTTGGTGCATTGCCAATTGAAGTAGTATTGATGAATGGATTGAGCGCCAACCTGCATTTTATGATGGTGTCTTTCTTTCGACCAGAAGGAAAGAGAACAAAAATCCTATGTGAGAAAAAAGCGTTTCCCTCGGATCAATATGCCATAGAATCTCAACTCCGATTTCATGGTTTAGACCCCATAGATCATTTGATTGAAATAGCTGCGGTTGATGGAGAACATCTTATTAAGGATCAAGACATTTTAGATGCTATTCTAAAGCATGGCAACGAAATTGCGCTCATTCTAATTGGTGGAGTGAATTATTACACCGGTCAATTGTTCGACATGGAAAGCATTACGAAAGTAGGGCACTCTGTTGGCGCTAAAGTAGGATTTGATCTGGCGCATGCAGCGGGCAATGTGCCATTAAAGCTGCATGAATGGGGTCCTGACTTTGCTTGTTGGTGTTCTTACAAATACCTGAACTCTGGCCCCGGAAGTATAAGTGGCGTTTTTGTTCATGAGCGACATGCTGCCAATGAGGATTTACCAAGATTTGCAGGATGGTGGGGACATGATAAATCCGTCAGGTTCAAAATGGAGGCGGGCTTTAAACCTATTCGCGGAGCAGAAGGCTGGCAATTAAGCAATGCTCCTGTGTTTAGCATGGCTATTCATAAAGTATCATTAGACCTATTCAGCGAGGCAGGCATGGAAAATCTGAGAGCAAAATCGCTTCAACTTACCGCCTACTTGGAATATGTTATCAATCGGGTATCCAAACTGGGTCACAATACTAAATTCGAGATAATTACGCCTGCCAATCCTGAGAAAAGGGGATGTCAGATCTCTATGTTAGTTCATGGCCAAGGAAAACCACTGTTTGATCGATTAACTTCCAAAGGTGTAATTACAGACTGGAGAGAACCTAATGTAATCAGACTAGCGCCTGTACCTCTTTACAACAGTTTTGAAGATATTTATAGATTTGGATTAGCACTAGAAGAATCAACCCTTAATAAATAGAAAATGCAATCAGCGAAATTTGCCGTAATGGGTGTAGGGAAGTATGGCGCAGCCATAGCACGAGAATTGGCCGCAAAAGGAGCAGAGGTTTACGCCTTCGACTCCGACCCGGATAAAATTGAAGACATTACTGATGATGTTGCTACGGCAATTACATTGGATTGCACTGACAAAAAGGCCCTCATTGCTCAGAGAATTGAATCAATGGATGCCGTGGTGGTGGCCATTGGTGAAGATTTCGAAGCTGTAGTGCTGACTACCATTAATCTCATCGACCTTGAAATCCCACGTGTTATTGCACGGGCTTCAGGGGCTAATCAACGTAGAATTCTAGAAAAGATCGGAGTAACTGAAATTCTTTCACCTGAGGAAGAAGTAGCCAATCGCGTAGCTGAACGTTTAGTGAATCCAAGCATCACTGCCTTTTTGCAATTGCCTGATGGCTATGAAATTGCTGAAATCAAAGCGCCAAAAGGAATAACCAATCGCACGTTAGAGGATATTGATCTCACTAAAAGGTACGATCTAAAACTCATCACTTTTAAGCGTGCATTTGAAGTGACAGTAGGTTCAGCGCTCAAACTTGAAGAGCACATCATCGGTATTCCGAAACCAGAAAACGTGATCTATGAAAACGACACTCTTGTCGTTTTCGGTACTCAACAAAACGTAAAGCGCTTCCTGGAAATTAACGAATAAGCGTTACGTGTCCTCTTATTTGATTCCAATCAGAGATTGATCCGTAGATATCCATGATGTATTTGTATTTAATCATATATACAAATACTTCGCTATCTACATAGTAATCTCCGCCATTCTTGTTTCCAATCCAGGCTTTATTGATATCATCCGATTCGAAAATCTTTTCACCCCATCGGTTGAAAATCATCATTTCAAAATGGGTAATATTCTCCCCTTTGGCCATGAATACGTCATTTAATCCATCTTCATCCGGCGTGAATGCATTTGGAACATAGATGAAATCGCCGACACAAGTATTGAATACAAAAATGCTGTCAGTTAGTGTACAACCGAATCCATTAGTTATAGTAACTGTGTACAATCCGCCATTGTCGATATTGACTCCCTGACTTGTCTCTCCGGTGCTCCAATTAAACAATGAACCCTGATTACCTGCATTGAGAAATAAGGAATATGGAGGATCATTAAAACAAAGGGAAGTATCGGGCACTAGAGTCCGCTCAGGATTAGGATTGAAAATCATGATCACTTCATCCTCTGCAAAGCAATACCCATTATCTACAATAACTGTATAGGTATCAGTTTCGCTAACCGTGATTTGCTGAGTGTCATCACCTGTGTTCCAACTGTGATTGAGGAATGGGTTTCCTGCATCAAGCGTAAACTCCTCCCCTTCACAGAAAAGTCTGTCAGGACCTAGGTTTACAACCGGGTACGTTTCTACTTGAACTGCTGATGTGCCTGAGCCGACACAACCAAACTGATTAGTAACGGTTACTTCAAAAGTGTACTCATTGTTAACTTCAATGGTTTGAGAAGATTGGCCCGAATTCCACTCATAAGTAGAGCCAGGATTACCGGCATCAAGCACTACGGTTTCATCTTCACAAATGGTAGTTATTGCTGGAAGATCTACAATAGGATTTTCATGGAAAACAACAGTGATTTCATCAGAATTAATACATCCCCAGAAGTCTGTTACTTCCACTGAATAATCACCTGTTTCATCAACTAGAATTGCTTGGGTTAGCTCGTCCGTTGACCAAACAAAATCACTTCCATTATTTAACGCATCAATTACATACTGATCTCCTTCACAAAGCGACTGATCCTGCCCAAGATTTACAGTTGGGAGTGCGTGAACTATGAGATTCATTGCGTCGGTTTCTGAACACCCTTCAGGACTTGTTACAATAACAGAGTAGTTGTTTGACGTTACAACCTCTATAGTCGGTGTGCTTTCTCCCGTTGACCAATCATGTGCGTAAGACGCGTCATAACCCGTTTCGAGTGTCACCAATTCGCCTTCACATATATTAATATCAGGGCCCAATTCGAAAGAGTCAAAAAGCAGGATAACATCAATAGTTCCTGAAACAGGACATCCACCATTATTTGTAGCAGTTACTGTAAACAGAGCGCTTTCGTTCACTATAATGGTAGGATTCTGAAGAGATGCGTTATTGAGATTCGCAGCTGGCGACCATTCCCAATTAAATGGACCGGCTTCTGAAGCAAGCGCCGTTAATTGGAAACCTTGAACCGTACAGATTGATGTGTCTGGTGTCAACTCCAATTCAAATGCTGGATAAACAGTTATCAGAATATCTTCTGACAATACACAACCAGAAAATGGATCTGTAACTGTAACTGTGTATGTTACAGGCACTTCCGGGGTTGAAATTGGATTGAAAATAGTAGGATCGTCGAGATAGTCTGTCGGCGACCAAACATACTCTAAACCTGGAGGATTGCCGACTACATTCGCGTTCAACTCCGCAGACTCACCTTCACAGAAGTTATTATAATTAGTAGTAACATCAAGATCAAGTAATTGATTCACATTAATTGTTACCTGACCATTGGCAAAACATCCACCATTAGAACTCACAAAAACTTCATAAGTAGTTGTTAAAACAGGCGATACCGTTGGATTAGGCGAACTGGCATTGCTAATTGTTCCGTCATTGGGAGTCCAATCGTATTCGTAAATGACACCATCAATACTAGGAATGGCTTGTAATTCAATTCCCTGAACATCACATAGAGCAGTGTCTGGAGTGATCTCCAAAGTAAATGGCTGACCCACTTCAATAAATATAGAATCATTATAGGTACATCCGTAAACGGCATCATACACTTCTACATAATACATGGTGCTTACCTCTGGGTAAGCAATTGGATCTGGAACATCTGTATCAGTAATATTATAGTTCGGAGTCCAGGTGAAACTGAAACTACTCAAATCGCTAGCACCAACATAAACGTTATCCAAGGACCAATTGTCTTGGTTAGCGCCACTATTGGCTAATTGTCTCCATCTAAATCTAGTTGAAACTGTTTGAGCAGGCACAGGAATATCAACGCTCATCTCCACAAAGTTTGGATAAGCATATTCGAATAAAGTTTGAATAAGGTTCCAAGCGCCACCGCCATTTGTAGAATACTCAAGAACCACATCCTCTCCAGGATCAGCATTATCACATGGGAACACACCATTTCCTATTTTTAGGGCGAATTGAATATTTCCACCCTGGGACACATTTAGGTCAATAGTAGTAGCACTTCTTGCACCCGCACCATTGAAATACAATGCATTTCCAGTAACTGATCCGCAATTGTTGCTTTCCGTTCCATTGCTAATGTTAGACCACAGCCCCCAAGAAATTCCCGGATCAAAGTCGTCCGACATTATAACATTCTGAATATCAGTAGTAAACTGGGCTTCGCCGCTACCTAAGCAGTAAGAATCTACGTTAGATTCAGCATCGAAATTGGTGATATTTCCATCAGTAACCTCAATGTACAAACTATCTACATTACTTCCACAACCCGTTGGTGTTGAAACTGTTACCACATACCAAGTAGATTGTAACGGTGTTGCAATTGGATTTGGAATAGCAGGGTTATCAAGTCCCGCGTTTGGCTCCCAATCGTAAATATAAATATTGGAAGGTGGATCAACTGTTACGTTGAGTTGTACCGACTGATATTGGCAAATTTCATCAGCACTTTGGGACAATTCTAAGACTGGTGGATCAGGAACTTCGACAGCAAAATACTGCTCATCTGTACATCCTGAAATGAATTGATCACCTGACGCAACATAGATATCACTAACAATTGGAGGATACAATGTAAGTTGGGGACCAGTTCCAATTATCACTTCTGGATTTGACTCAGCATACCAAATAATATTATTGAAGTCGCCTATCATAGCGAGATTTACGGTATCTGATGTACACAACACACTATCAATATCTAAAGGAGGAAGCGGACTAAAAGAACCTACTGAATAT